>CAXTRP010000021.1:0-17191 GCA_964246615.1 uncultured Caulobacteraceae bacterium
CCGCGTGAAGGACCTGCCGGGCGTGCGCTACCACATCCTGCGCGGCGTGCTCGATACCCAAGGCGTGAAGAACCGCAAGCAGCGCCGCTCGCTCTACGGCGCCAAGCGGCCCAAGTGATATTCGCCTCATGCTGGGTCGTGTGCTTCGACAAGTCCAGCATGAGGAAAGATTGAGAGATCGCAGTAGCCCTCATCCTGAGCCTGTCGAAGGACGAGGGTGGCTCCACAAACGTACGAGCTAGAAGGCTAAGTCGTCATGTCCCGCCGCAGACGCGCAGATAAGCGCGAAGTTCTACCCGATCCCAAATTTGGCGACCTGATCGTCACCAAGTTCATGAACTACGTCATGTACGAGGGCAAGAAGGCCGTCGCCGAGAACATTGTCTATGGCGCGTTCGACCTGATCAACACGCGTCGGCGCGACATGGACACCATTACCGTGTTCCACACCGCACTAGACAATGTTGCACCTGCGGTGGAGGTGCGATCTCGCCGGGTCGGCGGCGCCACCTACCAGGTGCCGGTCGAGGTGCGTCCCGAGCGCCGTCGCGCGCTCGCGATCCGCTGGCTGGTCAACGCCGCGCGCAACCGCGGCGAGAACACCATGACCGAGAAGCTGGCCGCCGAGCTGCTCGACGCCTCCAACAACCGCGGCACCGCGGTGAAGAAGCGCGAGGACACCCACAAGATGGCCGAGGCGAACCGCGCCTTCTCGCACTATCGCTGGTAGGCGCTTATATAATCGATGACGGCGCTGGCGGTCTCAGCTAGACCGCCCGCCGACTGACCCCTGACATAATCCAAGCGCTTTCATAGCCGCCGGAACGATCGAAGAGCCGTAACCCCATGCCCCGCCAGCACGCCATCGAGGACTACCGCAACTTCGGGATCATGGCGCACATCGACGCCGGCAAGACTACGACCACTGAGCGGATCCTCTACTACACCGGCAAAAGCCACAAGATCGGAGAGGTTCACGACGGCGCTGCAACCATGGACTGGATGGAGCAGGAGCAGGAGCGTGGGATCACCATCACCTCCGCCGCCACCACAGCTTATTGGAATGGCAAGCGCCTCAACATCATCGACACTCCCGGCCACGTGGACTTCACCATTGAGGTGGAGCGGTCGCTGCGCGTGCTCGACGGCGCGGTGGCCGTGCTCGACGGCAACCAGGGTGTGGAGCCTCAGACCGAAACGGTGTGGCGCCAGGCTGACCGGTATGACGTGCCGAGGATCGTGTTCGTCAACAAGATGGACAAGATCGGCGCAGACTTCGAGATGTGCCTGCGCACCATCCGCGAGCGCCTGGG
Source organism: uncultured Caulobacteraceae bacterium (assembly GCA_964246615.1). Classification (GTDB taxonomy): domain Bacteria; phylum Pseudomonadota; class Alphaproteobacteria; order Caulobacterales; family Caulobacteraceae; genus CAHJWH01. The sequence continues at coordinate 1,314 of CAXTRP010000021.1, forward strand.
CGTCAAGGCCATTCCCATCCAGATTCCGATCGGGTCCGAGACCTCGCTGAAGGGTTTGGTCGACCTGGTCCGTATGAAGGCGGTGGTCTGGGACAACGATGGCCTTGGCGCCAACTACCATGACGAGGAAATTCCCGCCGACATGCTGGAGGCGTGCAAGACCGCGCGCAACTACATGGTCGAAAACGCTGTCGAACTCGACGATGACGCCATGACCGCCTACCTCGATGGCGAAGAGCCGTCTGAGGAAGTGCTGAAGACCTGCATCCGCAAGGCAGTGCTGCAGGGGACCTTCTACCCGATCCTGTGCGGTTCGGCGTTCAAGAACAAGGGCGTTCAGCCCTTGCTCGACGCGGTGGTGGACTATCTGCCGTCGCCGCTCGACATCCCGCCGACCAAGGGCATCGACTTCAAGACGGAAGAGGAAGTCGAGCGCAAGGCGTCCGACGCAGAGCCCTTGTCGGTCCTGGCCTTCAAGATCATGGACGATCCCTTCGTGGGCTCGCTCACCTTCTGCCGCATCTATTCCGGCAAGCTGGAGACGGGCCTGGGTTTGCTGAACTCCACCCGCGACAAGCGCGAGCGGGTTGGCCGGATGCTGCTGATGCACTCCAACAACCGTGAGGACATCAAGGAAGCCTACGCCGGCGACATCGTCGCGTTGGCAGGCCTGAAGGACACCCGCACCGGAGATACCCTGTGCGACCCGACCAAGAGCCCGGTGATCCTGGAGAAGATGAACTTCCCCGCGCCTGTGATCGAGCAGTCCATCGAGCCGAAGTCCAAGGCCGACCAGGAGAAGCTGGGCGTCGCGCTCGGCAAGATGGTTGCCGAGGACCCGTCCTTCACCGTCTATACCGACCCGGAGTCGGGCCAGACGATCATGAAGGGCATGGGTGAGCTGCACCTGGACATCAAGGTCGACATCCTACGCCGGACCTACAAGGTCGACGCCAACATCGGCGCGCCCCAGGTGGCCTATCGCGAGAGCCTCGGGCGCAAGGCCGATATCGACTACACCCACAAGAAGCAGACCGGCGGCACGGGCCAGTTCGCCCGGGTCAAGATCATCTTCGAGCCGGGTGAAGAGGGGTCGGGCTTCGTGTTCGAATCCTCGGTCATCGGCGGTACGGTGCCCAAGGAGTTCATCCCCGGCGTGCAGAAGGGGCTTGAGTCCTCCAAGGACAACGGCCTGCTGGCCGGCTTCCCGGTGATCGACTTCAAGGCGACCTTGTATGACGGCGGCTACCACGACGTGGACTCCAGCGTGCTGGCCTTCGAGATCGCGGCCCGCGCCGCCTTCCGCGAACTGCGTGAAAAGGCGTCGCCTAAGCTGCTCGAGCCGATCATGAAGGTGGAAGTGCTGACGCCTGACGAGTACATGGGCGACGTGATCGGAGACCTGAACTCGCGCCGTGGCCAGATCCAGGGCACCGAGACCCGGGGCAACGCCCAGGTGGTGACGGCGTTCGTGCCGCTCGCCAATATGTTCGGCTACATCTCCACCCTGCGCTCGTTCTCACAAGGGCGCGCCCAGTATTCAATGCAATACGACCACTACGAGCCGGTGCCCCAGGCGGTCGCCGACGAAGTGATCAAGAAGTACGCTTAACCCTCATCCCGAAGACATCTGAACGCCCCGGTCTTCGGGGCTGGAGCTAGAGAAATGGCCAAGGAAAAGTTTCAACGTAACAAGCCGCATTGCAATATCGGCACCATCGGTCACGTCGACCACGGCAAGACCACGCTGACCGCCGCGATCACCATGACGCTGGCCAAGTCCGGCGGCGCGGTCGCCAAGAAGTACGACGAGATCGACGCGGCGCCGGAAGAAAAGGCCCGCGGCATCACCATCAACACCGCCCACGTGGAATACGAGACGGCTAACCGTCACTACGCCCACGTCGACTGCCCTGGCCACGCTGACTATGTGAAGAACATGATCACCGGCGCCGCCCAGATGGATGGTGCGATCCTGGTCTGCTCCGCCGCCGACGGCCCCATGCCCCAGACGCGCGAACATATCCTGCTCGCCCGTCAGGTCGGCGTTCCGGCTCTGGTGGTGTTTCTGAACAAGGTCGACATGGTCGATGACGAGGAACTGCTGGAGCTGGTGGAGATGGAAGTGCGTGAGCTGCTGAGCAGCTACGACTTCCCCGGCGACGACATCCCGATCACCAAGGGTTCAGCCCTAGCAGCGGTTGAGGGCAAGACTCCGGAGATCGGCGAAAACGCCGTCATCGCCCTGATGCAGACGGTGGACGACTACATCCCCCAACCCGAGCGTCCCAAGGACAAGCCCTTCCTGATGCCGGTGGAAGACGTCTTCTCCATCTCCGGTCGCGGCACGGTCGTCACCGGCCGGATCGAGCGTGGGATCGTTAAGGTCGGCGAAGAGGTCGAGATCGTCGGCATCCGCCCCGTCCAGAAGACGACCTGCACCGGCGTTGAGATGTTCCGCAAGCTGCTCGACCAGGGTGAGGCGGGCGACAACGTCGGCATCCTGCTCCGCGGCACCAAGCGTGAAGACGTCGAGCGCGGCCAGGTGCTGTGCAAACCGGGCTCCATCACGCCCCACACCAAGTTTATGGCCGAAGCCTACATCCTCACCAAGGAAGAGGGCGGTCGGCACACCCCGTTCTTTACCAACTATCGTCCCCAGTTTTACTTCCGGACCACTGACGTGACCGGGATCGTGAAGCTGAAGGAAGGTGTGGAGATGATCATGCCGGGCGACAACGCCGAACTGGAAGTTCAGCTGATCACCCCTATCGCCATGGAGGAAAAGCTTCGTTTCGCCATCCGTGAAGGCGGCCGCACTGTCGGCGCAGGCGTCGTCGCGAAAATCCTCGAATAGGAGGGCGGGGCGGGGCGGCTCGCGCCGCTGACGCCTGAGTTTATGGGCCGCCGCCGGAGTGCTCCGGCGGCGGCTTTTCTTTGATCGATGGAGACTGTGATGAAGCTGCCCAAGGACTGCACCGTGGCCGTATGCGACGGGGAGAAGCTCAGCCTGTTCCGCAACACCGGCGAGGAAGCTGCCCCCAAGCTGACCGCCGTTCCCCACGCGCCGGTGGACGACGATCACAGCGGCGTCGACAGCGGCCACCACAGCGACTCCGCCAACCCGCAATCCCACCAGTTCGACAAGGACAGCTTCGCCGTCGGCGTCGCCGAGCTGCTGAACGCCCAGGTGGCCGGCGGCAAGGTCTCCAAGCTCGTCATCATCGCCCCAGCCAAGACCCTGGGGGAACTGCGCAAGCACTACGACAAGAAGCTGACCGGGCACCTGATCGGCGAAATCGCCAAGGACCTTACGGGAAGCTCTGCGCACGATATCGAGAAGACTGTCGCTGCGGCTTGATATTATCTGATCCGGCCGGCGTCGGCGCATCGCATCGTCTCCGGAAGGTTAGGCCGTCGCCGGAGTGATCCGGCGGCGGCTTTCCTTGGGCGTACATGCGGTAGCTAAGCCGAATCAGGTAATGATCAGCGCATGGACTTGGAGGCTTCTTTTCGCCGGGACTTAATTCACGGGCTTGGCTCGTCGTTCTTGTGCTTTGAGGAAGTAGAACTAGAGCATGCGGTTCTGCCCGGAGTGTCAGTACGGGCAGATGTAATCGCGATCCCAATCGACCAAGCGTTTTGGCGACACGCTCTAGCGTTTGAGGTAAAGTCCTACAACGAGACAGCAGAATATGCGCGGTGGTCGGCAGCAATTAGACAGGCGTCAGACTACGTTTATGGAATGATCCGGAGCGATAATCACATCCTGCACGGACGGCGCGTGTCAGCATCGATGATCTATCCTTCACCGGACTATCTACCCTACTTGCCGAGACAGGACGTTCCGCCGGACATATCCAATCGCATTATGATCGCTGGTGCTTTTCACTGTGCCATGCATTCTCGCGTTGGGCGAGCTCACAAATCAGCAAAAGAGGGGTTGTCTTTAATTTTCGGACCTAACGAGTTTTGGACAGCCAAACGTGGCTTTACTACTCAGGCTACCAACTTGCTGCAGAATAAGCGTCCAGTCGGGTCGCGCAAGATCGATGTAAGTACTGTTCTCAACGGCCTTGATGCCGTCATGCCGGATTTTGAATAAGATTCGTGTGTCGCTGCAAGCGGACGTCGAGAGCCATCGTGCTCGGGCGCGTCAAGGGACGCTTCGCTCTTCGCCCTTGACCGCCCTCCGCGCGGATGACGGCGCAGGAGGTGTCGGGACGCGGGGCATCCCTCCAAGTGAAGTCCGACGACCTGCGGCGCGTCGAACTCGGGGCTCAGCCTTTTTCCTCCCGCCGTCAGCGGTGGAGCCAAGACACTGAAGGATCTATCAAACGCCCGCCCGCGGCTTGACGGCCGTTCGCCCAGACGCCTGCGTGGACCTGCGCTCTGCGTCATGCGACGATGAGAGAAGGGGCTGTAAGCCGTCGTTACGTCTGGGATGGGGATAGATGGCCGGTCAGACACTCTACGCCGCCATGGCCACGGCGAGCTGGATCGACCCCAAGTCCAAGCTCAAGAAGGTCGACCTGGTGGCCCCCGCGAGCACGGTGTCGAAGGCCTTCCTGGCCACCAATGCCGACCACTTCAGGTTCAGCAACTTCCTGGAGGTTTCGATCACCGTCAACGACGCCGGCGCGATCACGGCCGGTGGCTTCACGGCGCAGAGCGGCCTGTACCGGGGGCCGTCCGCCCTGGGGCTCGACTCCATGCCCTATCCCGTCCAGCAGAAGCTCGATCGTGGCGGGGCCTACACCTTCACCCAGATCGTGGGCGCGCGCACCCACACGCCCGAGACCGTGGGGGAAGGGGTGGGCACGCTCGGCGGCGCGGGGGCGGGGGGCCTCTTGTCGATCCCGTTCCCGCCGGCCGCTCTGGTGCTGGTGCCGGGCGGAGCGGTGGTCGGCTACTTCGCCGGCAAGTACGGCGCCAAGCGCATCTTCGACTATCCGCCGATCTGGTCCGAACTCGTGCTCACCTTCTCGGCGGACGGGACGTTCCAGACTCGGGTCGCGCGCCACAGCCTGTTCCCCAGCCTCACCACCTATCGGCAGGACGGGCCGGCGGCGGCGAAGCCCGCGACCAGCTTCAGCCGCATCCCGACCTTCCTGGGACAGCCGTACTATGACGGCGTGCCCGCCCTTTCGCTTTGGCAGGACCATGGTTGGGGCGCCTTGCGGGGCGGGTCCATCGGGCCGACGCCCGGCAATCCCTGGGGCGCCAACCTCAGCAGCTTCGAACACATCTAGGCCGCACCCGTCAGGGGGCGCGGGAGGAATCACCCCGCGGCCGCCGTCCTGTCAGCGTCCGCTCGCCTGGATGCTGAGCTCGCCACAGCCGGTGGCCGGGTCCAGCGGGCGGCGGAACTCCAGGTGGGGCGCTTCGCCAATCACCAGTTCGGCCGTGGTGTTCACCAGGCAGCCGAGGGAGAGGTGGCCGCCGATACAGGCGCCGTCGCGGCGCGAGAGGCTGATGTGGACGTGCACGCCGTCCACACAGAGCGTTCCGGCGAGGGATACGATCTCCATCGGTTCTTTGAACGTCTTGAACACTTCCGCCTCGCCTAAGGCGCCGGGCATCCTGAGGCGCGCGTGGGAGAGGCTGCCAACGCAGGTGAGGATGAAGCCGGCGGTGAGCGCGTGCGCCTTGGAGAGGCGCTCCAATCCAGCCTTCAAGTCGGTCCCGGGCGTCAGGCGAAAGGCATGCACGTGCATGGTCCGGGCCTATGTCAGCGCGCTGTCAGGTGGAGAAGCCTCGCCCAACACACGTGGAGCCACCCGGCGCTCTCCTACATTCAGGAAGCTTCAATACTGAGCGGCGAGAAGGCGCTGGGCTCGCCAGATGACCGTCAGCAGAAAGCCCCGCCGGAGAACCGGCGGGGCTGTGGAGATTTGGCCTGGAGAGCGGCTAGTCGCGGTCGCGGCGGGGGCGGCGCTCGCCCCGATCACGATCGCGGTCACGGCGGGGACCGCGATCGCCACCGCCGCGGTCCTCTTCCTCAGGTTCGCCGCGGGCGGCGCGTTCGGCGGCGAGCTTCTCGCTGAGGTCCTCGCCGGTCTCCTGATCGACGACCTTCATGGACAGCTTGGTCTTGCCGCGGTCGTCGAAGCCGACCAGCTTGACCTTGACGGTCTGGCCTTCGGTCAGCACGTCGGAGGTCTTGCCGACTTTCTCCTGGCTGATCTGGCTGATGTGGACCAGGCCGTCCTTGGCGCCGAAGAAGTTCACGAAGGCGCCGAAGTCCACGACCTTGACCACCTTGCCATCGTAGATCTTGCCGACCTCAGCCTCCTTGGTGATCGACTCGATCATCTTGATGGCCGCGTCGATCTTGGACTGCTCAGACGCCGCCACCTTGATGGTGCCGTCGTCCTGGATGTCCACCTTGGCGCCGGATTTCTCGACGATGTCGCGGATCACCTTGCCGCCCGAGCCGATCACTTCGCGGATCTTGTCGGTGGGGATCTTGATGGTCTCGATCTTGGGCGCGTGCTCGCCGAGGCTTTCACGCGATCCCGAGAGCGCCTTGCCCATCTCCTCCAGGATGTGCAGACGGCCAACCTGCGCCTGGTTCAGCGCCTGCTTCATGATCTCCTCGGTGATGCCGGGGATCTTGATGTCCATCTGTAGCGAGGTGATGCCGTCGGCGGTGCCCGCGACCTTGAAGTCCATGTCGCCGAGGTGGTCCTCGTCGCCCAGGATGTCGGTCAGGATGGCGAACTCCCCCGACGGCTCCAGGATCAGGCCCATGGCGACGCCGGAGACCGGCTTCTTCAGGGGCACGCCCGCGTCCATCAGGGCGAGCGAGCCGCCGCAGACGCTGGCCATGGAGGACGAGCCGTTGGACTCGGTGATCTCGCTGACCAGACGCATCGTGTAGGGGAACTCCTCCGGCGTCGGCAGCATGGGACGCAGAGCCCGCCACGCCAGCTTGCCATGGCCGATCTCGCGGCGGCCGGGCGAACCCATGCGGCCGGTCTCGCCCACGCTGTAGGGAGGGAAGTTGTAGTGCAGGAGGAACTTCTCCTTGTAGGTGCCCTCCAGCGCGTCGATGAACTGCTCGTCGTCGCCGGTGCCGAGCGTGGCCACCACCAGCGCTTGCGTCTCGCCGCGGGTGAACAGGGCCGAGCCGTGGGCCCGGGGCAGGATGCCCACTTCCGACTCGATCGGGCGGACGGTCTTCACGTCGCGGCCGTCGACCCGGTGGCCGTTCTCGATGATATCCCGCCTGAGCACGTGGGCCTCGGCGTCCTTGAAGGCCGAGCCCAGCTTGATCAGGTCGAAGCCGTCGGTGCGAGCGTCGTTCTTGCCGAGCTCGGTCATCACCTTGGACTTGGCCTCGGCCACCGCGCGCTGACGACCGACCTTGTCGGTGATCTTGAAGGCTGCGCGGATGTCGGCCCCGACCAGGTCGTTGATGGCGGCGATCGTGGCGCTGTCGTCGGTGGGCTGGAAGTCCACCGGCTCCTTGGCGGCATGGTCGGCGAGCTCGACGATGGCGTCGATCACCGGCTGGATGGCCTTATGGGCGAAGGTGACGCCGCCGAGCACGATGTCTTCGGCCAGCTCCTTGATCTCGGATTCCACCATCATCACCGCGTCGGCGGTGCCGGCGACCACCAGGTCCATGCGGTTGTCGGCGGACTTCACCTGATCCAGCGTGGGGTTCAGCACGTATTCGCCGTCGATATAGCCGACGCGGGCGCCGCCGATCGGGCCCATGAAGGGCGCGCCGGAGAGGGTCAGGGCCGCGGACGCCGCGACCATCGCCACGATGTCGGGGTCGTTCTCAAGGTCGTGGGCCAGCACGGTGACGACGACTTGAACCTCGTTTTTGAAGCCCTTGACGAACAGGGGGCGGATCGGACGGTCGATCAGCCGCGAGGTGAGCGTCTCCTTCTCCGACGGACGGCCTTCGCGCTTGAAGAAGCCGCCGGGGATCTTGCCCGCGGCGAAGGTCTTCTCCTGGTAGTTCACCGTCAGGGGGAAGAAGTCGATGCCGGCCTTGGGCTGTTTGGCGGCGACGACTGTGGCCAGAACCGTGGTCTCGCCGTAGGTGGCGAGCACGGAGCCATCGGCCTGGCGGGCGATGCGGCCGGTCTCCAAGGTCAGGGTGCGGCCGCCCCACTCGATGGTCTTGCGCTTGATGTCGAACATGATGGTCTTTCAGCTTCCACGAGCCCCATTGCTCGCGGGCGGACAGGGGCGGCGCGCCGTTCAGGCGGGTCCGGGTGTTCCTCTCCAATCGGCCCAGGCTTCCCATGAAGCGGGGCGGGTCGAGGATCGATGTGACCCTCGTCGTCTCCCTTTCCCCTCGATGGGGGACGGGTCGGGGATGGGGGTGGACGGCGGCGCCGTCTCAAAGCCGGAAGGCAGCTTACAAGGCCAACCTTCCGGCGGTGGCGCTGCACCCCCACCCAATCCTCCCCCATCGAGGGGGAGGGCGGTTAGCGGCGCAGGCCGAGCGTGCCGATGATGGCCTTGTAGCGCTCGGTATCGGAGACGTTGAGGTGGTCCAGCAACCGGCGGCGTTGCGAGACCATCTTGAGCAGGCCCCGACGCGAGTGGTTGTCTTTTTTATGGGTCTTGAAGTGTTCGGTCAGGTTGGCGATCCGTTCAGAGAGGATCGCGACCTGGACTTCGGCTGAACCCGTGTCGCCTTCGCTACGAGCATGGGTGGTGATCAGTTCGGCCTTGCGGTCGGGCGTGATCGACATCGTTTACGACTCCTGGTCGAGGTGGAAGATGCGGGTCGGAGAAATCCGGCCTGCGCGGAGTTCGCAAAGGGCATGCGCCCGCCCCTCGAAGGTCGTCAGAACGGTTCGACCCGCATCGTGGCCTGCGACGGATCGCGGGACGAGGCGGGTGCGAAGCTCTTCCACCTGGCGGGGGACGAGGACGACGCTGCGTCCCTGCTTCAGCCTGAAGGCGTCTTCGGTGGTCAGGGCCAGGGCCGGGATGTCGTCCAGCGCGGTCTCGACCGGAAGCAATGCTCCCAGGCGATCGGGCATATGCTCCAATTCGCAGAGTTTTTCCAGAGGCGTCGCGTTCGCCTCGGTGAAATCGCCCACCCGCGTCCGTCTAAGCGCCGAAACATGCCCGCAGGCGTTGAGCGCCGAGGCGAGGTCGCGCACGACGGCGCGAACATAGGAGCCTTTGCCGCAGTCCATCTCCAAGGTGACGTGATCGGTGTCGCTGTCTGTCACCTCCAGGCGGTAGACGATGATCGGGCGCGCCTCCAACTCGAACTCGACGCCCTCGCGAGCCAGATCGTAGGCGCGTTCGCCATTGACCTTGATGGCGGAGAAGCTCGGCGGCACCTGCATGATCTCGCCGCGGAAGGCGGGCAGGGCGGCCTCGATGGCGTCGACGCCAGGGCGCACATCGGAGGCGGCGATTGTCTCGCCCTCGCAGTCAAAGCTGGCGGTGGTCTGACCCCAGGCGATGGTGAAGCGATAGCCCTTCTCCGCCTCCATCAGGAAGGGCACGGTCTTGGTGGCCTCGCCCAGCGCAATCGGCAGGATGCCGGAAGCTAGGGGGTCGAGGGTGCCGGCGTGGCCTGCCTTCTGAGCGTTGTAGAGCCGCTTCACCCGAGAGACGGCGTCGGTCGAACCGAGGTTCACCGGCTTGTCCAGGCAAATCCAGCCAGAGACGGCGTCGCCCTTCTTCTTGCGCTGACGGCTCATTCCGCATTCCCCGGCGTGGGAGTGGCGAACACGCGAACCGATCCTGCCGCCGGCTCCTCGTCTTCCTCATCCTCGGCTCGGCGCAAGGCGTCGGCTTGGCGCGCCTGCGCGATCAGGCGCTCCATCCTGTCGGCCTCCTCAAAGCTCTCGTCGTGCACAAAGCGCAGGTCAGGGATAAACTTAAGCTCCACCTGACGGGCCAGCTTGCCGCGCAGGAACTTGGCGGCGCGGTTAAGCCCTTCGGTCACCGCGCGCACATGTACGCCGCCTAGAGGCTCTACAAAGGCCATGGCGTGGCGCAGGTCCGGACTCATGCGCACCTCGGTCACCGTGACCGAGACGCCCTCGAGTGCGCCATCGTTGATCTGCTCTTCACGCAAGATTTCAGCCAGCGCGTGTCGAACCAGCTCTCCGGCGCGAAGCTGTCGCTGCGTCGGCCCGGCGTCGCGCCGACCCTTGTTGCTCTTCATGGAGAACTTTCTTCGGCTCGGCTCAAGCGGTTCGAACGCCTGGGCGAGCGATGGACGTGGGCGAAAACGCCCGAAAGCGCGCGGAGTTAAGGACTGGAGGTCTGGTTGTCCAGCCTGCTCAGCGGTTGAGGCCCCAGCCTTCCAACGGCGTTCAACGTCTTTGTCGCGAGTAACGACCTACCCCGGCGGCGACCTAAGCATTCCGCCCGGGGGCGGCGACGACGCGAAGGCCGTCACCGCCTCACTCTTCATCCGCGCTCGCTGAGCCTTGAAGCTGAGCAGCGATGCCTGGATCAGACTGCGGCTTTGCCGCGCCGACCACGACCGGCCTTGGCCGGTGCTTCGGCCGTTGCAGGTTCCTCATGGGCCGGTAGAGCCGCCGGAGCTTCGGCCTCGACTTCAGCGGCTCCGCTCGCGCGGGCGCGGCCGAGGCCCAGCGACTTGGCGAGGCTGGAGCGTTGGGCGGAGTAGCTCGCCGCCACCATCGGATAATCCTTGGGCAGGCCCCACTTGGCGCGGTAATCGTCAGGCGACATCCCGCGGGTGCTCAGGTGCCGCTTCAACGACTTGTACTTGCGGCCGTCTTCGAGACTGATGAGGTATTCCGGAGTGATCGACTTCTTCACCGGCACGGCAGGGGTCGGAGGAGCTTCGGGCTCAGCCGGACGTCCCTGGGTAGCCTGGGTCAAGGCTTGGTGAACCTGGTTGATAAGCGTGGCGAGTTCGCCCGCCTCTACGGTGTTGTTGCTGACGTAGGCGGACACGATATCCGCGGTCAACGCGACCGCTTCTGCATCTTCTGGCATGTATGAGTTCTACTGAAAGGCTGAGGATGCGGCCATATGAGGTAATCGGGCGAACAAGTCCAGCCCGTTAGCTTGTTGTTTCGGGTGCAACGTAGATGCGTTGGCCCGTTCTTCCAATCACACCCTCAAGCTTGGCTCACTCAGGTCCATTTGGCCTAGCATCGGGGGAGCATAAGCGACCCGCGACGCTTGGATTTCCACCAACGCTTGCGTCGGGCTGGCTCGGGGGCGCTGCGACGTCGTTCAAGTGCGCCTGGACATACCTTCGGGCCGTCGCCGATGTCAGATTTCCAGTTCGGCGTCCATCAAGCGCGTTCGCTCGATCATCGCGCCGCTGAGGTCCGCCTCCAGCAGACGGGCGCGGCGGAAGTCGGCGTCGCGCAGGTCCGACTTACGTAGCTTGGCGCGGGTGAGGTCGGCGCGAACGTACCGGCCCTCGGCGATCATCAGCGGCGTCAGCCTTGCGCCACGCAGGTCTGCTCCTCCAAGCGAAGCCCCGACCAGCCTTGCTCCACGCAGATCGACATCGCGCAGGTTGCTCTTGCGCAGGTCGGCGCCTGCCAGGTTGGCGCCTTGCAACTGGGCTCCCTGCAGGTCCATGCCGTAGAAGATCGCGTTCTCCGCGCGCAGGGCGGTTAGCCGTCGCCGGGCCAGGCTTCGCACGGGGCGAAAGTCGACGCGCGTAAGATCAGGGGCGGCTCCGCCTTCACGACCTTCGGACGCGCACCAGCGCTCGTGCTTCGCGATGACCTCCCAGAGAGGCTCGTCATCGATAAACACGATAGCCGGCGGTTCACCGAGCGTGTCGTCCAGCATCCCTTCATCCAGGAGTGCATCGACGATGTTGGACCCCGCAACCATCGCCCGCCGCAGCGAAGCGCCCGCAAGGTCAGTGTGACGCATCTGGGCCCCGCTGAGGTCGGCGTCGTCGAGCACGGCGTTGCACATCCTCGCGCCGTTCAACACCGTGCGCGACAGGTTGGCGTCTCGCGCGTCCACAGCGCAGGTTACGCCCTCGCCGAGCAGGGCGCCTTCCATCGCCGCGCTGCTGACGACGGCATAGTCCAAGGCTCCGCCCTGCTTGTGGCGCATGATTCGCAGGCCTTCGCGCAAGTCGTGTAAGGCGATGACGCCTTCTCGCAGGTCGCAGCCAGTCAGGTCTGCACCCGACAGATTTGCGCCGCGCAGGCATGCGCCGCGCAGGTCCGCCCGACTCATCCGAGCCCCCCGAAGGTCAGCGTCCTGCAGGTCGGCGCCGAAGAGCACGGCCTGCTCGAGATCGCAGCGCGCCAGCATGGCGCCTTGCATCGCCGCGCCGGTCAAGATCACCTCACCAAGGTCTGCGCCTTCGAGGAGGCGATTGGAGAGGTCGGTGTAGGAGAGGTCCGCCCGCCGGCCGCCGGCCTTTCCGGCGCGAAAGCGGACGTGGCTTTCCAGCGCCGCGTGCAGGTCCGCGTCGTCGATGAGACGGATGAGGTCGCGCTTGGCTCGCATAGTCCTGCGCCAAGCTTGACGTCATCATGTTGAAGAGACGGTAACGGCGGCTAAGTTCCGCCGGAGGCCTTCCACGACACTCAGGCCGATGCGCCGCGATGCGCTTCAACCGCTTCCAGCCCCAGCATGGCGGCCTTACGCGCCAAGCCCCAGTGATAGCCGGTGAGCCGTCCGTCCGCGCCGATCGCACGATGGCAGGGGATGAGATAGGAGATGGGATTGGCCCCGATGGCCGCGCCCGTCGCTCGATGCGCGCCAGGGCTCCCCGCCCAGGCGGCCACCTGTCCATAGGTGGCCGTAGACCCAGGTGCGATACGCAGCAGCGCCTTCCAGACCTGAACGTGGAAGGGCGGACCGATCAGCAGCATCGGCGGCAGGGCGCCACCCCCAAAGATATTGGCGGCGTAGCGCTTGGCGACCTCGTCGTCACGCACCCAGTGTGCGGCGGGCCAGCGGCGGCGAAGGTCTTCCAGGCTCGCCGCTTCCGCCTCATGATCGATGAAGCCCAGACCGCATAGACCGCGCGGCGCGGCCACGATCAACGCCTCGCCGAAAGGCGAGGGCGCCTGACCGTAACGGAGTTCCAGCCCCTCGCCCCGCCGGCGCGCCTGGCCGGGAGTGACGCCTTCCTGCACTACAAACAGGTCGTGCAGCCGGGAGGGACCGGATAAGCCAGCCTCCAGCGCGGCGCCGAGCACGCTGTCGCCAGCCTCCAGCCGCGCCCGCGCCTCGGCATGGGCCAGCGCCGCCAGGAAGGTCTTGGGGCTGACCCCGGCCCAGCGGGTGAACACCCGCTGGAAGTGGTGTGGCGAGAGGCCCGCAGCGTCTGCAGCCGCTTCCAACGTGGGCCGTTCTCGCCAGCGGCGCGCCAGCCAATCCAGCGCGGCCTGCATGCGGATGAAATCCTGCGCCCGTGCGGCGGGATCAAAGGTGGGAGGGTCAAGCAGATCGGTGGCCATAGATAGAGGTTAGCCCAAGCCCTGAACGGCTGCGGCCCGCTTCTTGCGGTCAGGCCGCATCATGAGTTCGGCCTCTCTATGAGGTGTAGCGCTCCGAGCGGGCCCTGCGGATCGCCTGCTGGAGAGCTTCCGCGAAGCCGGAACGCTCCTCCGGACCCAGGTTGCCGCCCACGGACATGAACCGTCCCGACAGGCGCAAGCGGATTCGGGACTCGCGCTCGCCCACGCGCTCCACCGCCACTCGGGTGAAGGCGGTGGGCGAACTCCACACCGTGTGTTCGCGCCCCGGTGCATGGCGGTAGGAGACCTGGACGCGATCGGCGGTGACATGCACCCGTTCCGCACGTCCGGCGCGCCTGTTGTTCACACGGAAGGCGATGAACAGACCTACGAAGTCCAGGCCCAGGAAGATGGGCACAGGAAACGCGCCGATCAGCACCAGGAAGATCGCGACCAACAGGTTATAGGCGACCAGCACGCCCATCAGCACCCACAATCCCCGCCGTGACAGGGAGCGGTTGGGCGTGAGCAGCGCGTCCATGTAGACGTGCGCGCCTGGAGCGTCGGCTGGAGCCATCCCGCCGATATGGACCCCCGCCGCTCCGCACGCCATGGTGGCCGGCCATGACTCCGCCTGACCGATTCAATCCTGTTCCCGCCAAAGCGGCGAAAGCCCCCACAGCCAAGCGCGTCCTGCCAGCCCGCCTGTCGCGCAAAGCCCGCGCTCGCATCGAGGCGATCTTCGCCTGCTTCCAGGCCTTGCAGCCGGATCCCCGGCCTGAACTCGACTACATCAGCCCCTACACCTTCCTGGTGGCGGTCGCGCTCTCGGCCCAGGCCACCGACAAGTCGGTGAACAAGGCGACCGAAAAGCTCTTCCCCGTCGCTGACACGCCGCAGAAGATGCTGGCGCTGGGCGTGGAAGGGCTGGAGCCATACATAAAGTCCATCGGCCTCTATCGCACCAAGGCGAAGAACGTCATCGCCGCCGCCCGCATCCTGGTGGACCAGTACGGTGGCCAGACCCCTCTGGACCGCGAGGCCTTGCAGGCCTTGCCTGGCGTCGGCCGCAAGACCGCCAGCGTTGTGTTGAACCAGTTGGACGTGGAGCCGGCGATTGCGGTGGACACCCACGTGTTCCGCGTCTCCCACCGTCTGGACCTGTCCCAGGCCAAGACGCCGGATGCGGTGGAGCGCGATCTGATGGTCCGGGTGCCCGACCCTTACCGCACCCGCGCCCATCATTGGCTGATCCTGCATGGCCGCTACATCTGCTTGGCCCGCAAGCCCAGGTGCCCCGACTGTCCGGTCGCCGACCTCTGCCCATCGCGTCCGTTGTACATGGGGGTGTAATGGCCGCCGGCGCTACTCGGCGGCGAACCGCTGGGCTTGCGAGATGATGGCGCCGACCCAGGCTTCAGCCTGCTCAGCCATCGCCGAAGCGGTGAAGCGCGCTTCGTAGCGCCTGCGCCCCGCAGTTCCCATCGAGCGCCGAAGCGTCTCCGAACGGGCGAGGCGCAGCATGGCCGCAGTGAGGGCCTGCGGGTCGCCAGGCTTGACCAGCAGGCCCGTCTTTCCATCGAGCACCACCTCGGGCAAACCGCCGACATCGCTCGCGATGCAGGGTTTCGAGAAGATCATCGCCTCAAGAGCGGTGAGGCCGAAGCTCTCGTAACGCGACGGGATCAGAACGACGTCGCAGGCCTTATAGCGGGCCAGCAGATCGCATCGAGACAGCGGTCCGGTGAACCGCACCCGGTCCCGCCAGGGCGCGCCGGCGTGGTGATCCAGGAACCGCCCCCAAGGTTCAGCCCCAGGCGGGGTGACGTCTTCGCCCACGATCGTTAGCCTGACCTCGGGCGCCGCTTCAAGCACCCAAGGTGCTGCGGCCAGCACGGTGTCGATGCCCTTGCGCAGTTCCAGCCGGCCCACGAACAACATCTCCACTCCGCCGCGAGACGTCGCTGGCGCGATGTTCCGGGCCAGGTCGGGTAGGCCGTGGGGGATCACCACGGCCCGTGCAGCCAGATCAGGCAGGTCCAGCGCCGCGGCGACATCGCGGACGACGGCGGTGGTGTTGGCGAGCAGGTGGCGAGCCTGGGCCAGCAGTCGCCGCTCTCCGGCGATGAGTTTATCCACGTGACTGCGGCGATAGTCCGCCGACCACTCCGGCTTGAACGTCGCGACCTGCGCGCAGCTCGTGTGCAGGCTGACGGCGACGGGGCGCGAAGTGCGGCCGATCAGGGCGACCGGCTCCAAGTCCCACAGCGGACCCATAACCAAGTCGAAACGCCGCCGAGGGCCGACGCGCGCCACCTCTTCGGCGGCGGCCAGGGCTGGTTCGGCGATGCTGGCGGGAAGGCCGGTCAGCAGTCCAGCCCGGGATTGCCGGATGGAGGGCCGTCGAGCGATCCGATGGAGCCACACGCCGGCGCCGTCTTCGGCCTCGAACTGCACGGT
>CAXTRP010000022.1:0-8508 GCA_964246615.1 uncultured Caulobacteraceae bacterium
CGGCGCCGGCGTCTCCGGGCCGACCGGCTTCCAGTCGGAGAAGCGCGCCTTGATCTCGGCCTCCATCGTGGCCGGGTCGAAGTCCCCGACGGCGATGAAGGTCGTGCGATCCGGGCGATAGTTGGCGCGGTAGAGGGTGCGCAGCAGCTCAGGCGAGGCGGACTTGATGATGTCCACCTTGCCGATCGGCAAGCGGTCGGCGACCAGCTGGCCCTTGAACTGGAACCGCCATTGCGCCTTGAAGGCCTCATAGGACGGAGTGTCGCGCAGCCGCTCTTCCGACAGCACCACGCCACGCTCGGTGTTCATGGGTCCGGCGGGAATGGTCAGCTCGCCGCCGATGTCGCGAAGCAGCATCAGCCCGGTACCGATGTCGTCGGCGCTCGACTGCGGCAGGTCGAGCTCGAACACCGTCTGGGTGAACTCGGTCTGGGCGTTGGTGTCCGCACCGAAGGCGAGGCCGTGGCGCTGCAGGATGCGGATCATGTCGCCGTTGGGCACATGGGTGGAGCCCTTGAAGGACATGTGCTCCAGGAAGTGCGCCAGTCCCTGTTCGGCGTCGTTCTCCTCCAGCGAGCCCGAGCCGACGCGCATGCGCAGCGAGGTCTGCCCGCTGGGCGTCACATTGCGCATCACCGCGTAGCGCATGCCGTTGGCCAGGACGCCGAAACGGATGTCCGGGTTGGCGGGCAGGTCGCTATAGCTCTGCGGCCAGAGACGATCACGCTGGTCGAAGGGAGGCGGCCCGGCGGCCGCCTGCGCCATGGCCGTCGCGCCCAGGCCGAGGCCGGCGACCAGCGCCAAGCAAGACATACGACGCATTAAGAACCCTGATGAGGCGGTGTGACGAAGTGGGTTATACTATTACGTGCGTCCCAAATTAGGCGTTTCTCACAGGCTCGGCAACGTGGCGGCACCCCGGATGAGTTTTGCGGCGCGGTTCATGCTGGTCCTGGGCGCAGGCGGCTTCCTGGGCCTCGCACTCGGTGCGGGCGTGCTGATCTGGCGCGGGGGCCACACTGCGTTGGTTTTCGGCCAGCCGACCGCCGAACGTCGGGCTCAGCAGGACCTGCCGCGGTCCGACGATCCTGTCTGGGCGGTGCTGACCACCACCCGGATCAACGAGGACGCCGGCAAGGGCGCCTTTTCCGCTGTCTTCCCACCGGCGGTTTCGGCGCTGGCGGGAAAGGAGATTTCCATCTCGGGCTTCATGCTGCCCCTGGAGGCGCGCAGCGAAACCGACCACTTCCTGCTTTCGAAGTACACGCCGGTTTGCGCCTTCTGTCCGCCGGGCCGCCCCAACGAAGTGATCGAGGTCAGATCGACCGGTCCGGTCTACCCAGACACGGCCCAGGTGACGGTCACCGGGCGTTTCAGCCTGCAGCGCGACGGCGGGGCCGGGCTGTTCTTCCGCATGGACGGCGCCGAGGTCAGCGGCTGAGGTCTCCAGCTTTGGCCCCATCCGCTCGGGACGACGTCCAGGGTCTGGCGGGAGCAGATACGGGAACGGCGTCCGCGATCCGGTAGAAGAGGCCCGCCTGGCTGCTGGCGATCAGCTCCAGCCGGCCCGACACCGCAATCTCGGCCGGTGTGGCGGCGATGGGCCGGGCCATGAACACCTCCACCGCCTCCGTAGGCGTGTTGGGCGGGCAGAAAGGGCAGGTCGTGTCGCGCCGGGTCACGATGAAGTGGCGGGTGTGCAGGTCGTCTTCCAGCGGCGTCATGTAGCCGCTGATCTGGAAGCTCTTGCCGGCATGGGCCTGCAGCGCGGCTGGAAACGTGGCCGTCATGACGCCCTTGGCCTTGTCGTCCTTCACCTGGGCGTCGCGCAGCACCGTCCAGGCCGGGTCGTTGTTGGTGTGATGGCTGCTCAGCGCCTGCTCGGTCGGCGTCAGCGGCCGGGTCGCGAAGCCGCAGAGCGCGACCGCCAGAACGCTGATCGCCGTCGTCCGGGAAAGCCGGCCGAGGCCTCCGCGGCCGTTCACGACCCTGTCCTCAGCTCGCGGACGAGGGTATCGGCGCCATAGACCGTCTGCAGGGCCTCGGTCACCGCACCGGTCGAGACCACCACGCCGCGGTTGATGGCCCCGTCATAGCCGTAGTCGCCGCCCAGGCTGTAGATGTCGCCGTCGAACACCGCGCCGATCACCTCGGCCTTGGCGTTGATCAGCGGCGAGCCCGAGTTGCCGCCGATGATGTCGTTGGTCGTCGCGAGATCGAAGATGGTGTTCGGATTGAGCTTGGACTGCGCCGCCGTCCAGCGGGGGTCGAGATCAAACGGCTCCTGCCCCGTCGCGCGCTCGTACAGGCCTGAGAAGGTCGTGAACGGCGCCACGGTGCGGCCGCGATAGCTCCAGCCGGCGATCTTCCCGTAGGACAGGCGCAGGGTGAAGGTCGCGTCCGGATAGAGGGTATCGCCAAAGATGGCGAAGCGCGCCTCGGCGATCTTCTCCGCCGCAGGCGTGACGGGCCCGGCGACCTGTTCGTTGTACTGGGTCAGTAGGGTGCGCGCGGCCGGATCGATCTTCAGCACGTAGCGGATCATCGGGTCGTCGCTGGCCTGCACAGCCTTCAACCCGCCGTCCCACAGCGCCTTGCGCAGCGCCGGATCGCCCAGGCGCGAGGCGGCGAGCGCCGCCGACAGGGTCTCCGGGCTGTCGCGCCCGAGCAGTAGCCGGGTGTTCAGGTCGTCGGCGGTCAGCACCTCGCGGGTCTTGGTCAGCCAGAACTCCAGGGTGAGCTGCTCCAACGGTGCATCCACGGGCTGGGCGTCCAGCGCCTGCTTCTCCAGCAGCGGCAGCTGGCTGTCGCCATAGCCCGGCAGGCGCTCGGCGGACGGCTTCCGCCGCTCCTCCGCCGCGCGCACCAGGATCTTGGCGAAGTTGAACAGCTTGGAGTCCATCGGACCGCGCTCGACCTGCCGGTAGGGCAGATAGATCGCCTGCAGCGCCTGCTGGGAGCGGGCGATGTCGGCCCAGGGATCGCCGAAGCCCGCACCGAGCTTGACGCCTTCACCGGCCGCCCGGGCCTTGAGCTGAGCCGGCCGTAATAGACCTTGTAGCTGTTCTCCAGGCCGAACAGGGCGTCGCCGGCGATGCGCTTGTGCTCGGGGCTCTCCTCCCCGAAGCGGATCAGTCGGCCGCGCAGCTCCGCCATCTGGGCGAGGGTGACGGGGATGATCAGGTCGCGCTGGGTCTCCAGCTGGGAGACGGTGAGCTGGCGATCGGTGCCGCCGGGGTTGCCGGCCACAAACACCGGCTCGCCGGCGGTAGGGGCGGCGGCGTTCCAGTGCAGGTGGTCGGCCATGGCCACCGGCCTGCCGTCCTCATAGAGGCGCACGAAGGCGGCGTCCAAGTCGTAGCGGGGAAAGTTGAAGTTGTCCGGATCACCGCCAAAGAAGGCTGTCTGCACCCCCGGTGAGAACACCAGCCGCACGTCCGAATACTTGCGATACGTGTAAAGCTTGAACTGTCCGCCGTGATAAAGGTCCACCACCTGGCAGCGCAGCTTGGGGTCGGCGCCGCACCCCTGTTGCTCCAGGGTGCTGGAGGCGGCGGTGCGGGCTTTTACCAACGCCTCTCCGGATAGGCCCCGCCCCGCCGAGGTCATCGTCGGGGTCACGTCGCTTATCGAGGTAAGGATTTCGCCCTGCATGCCCGCGCAGGTCTTCTCCGCTTCTCGCGTCGCAGCGAGATAGCCGGTCTTGTAGTAGTCGCTACCGGCGGACGAGAGGTCCTGGGCGCAGTCCGCCACACAATGGTTGTTGGTGAGCACCAGCCCTGTGGAAGTCACCACCGAGGCCGAGCAGCCGGTGGACAGTCGCACCGCCGCGCCCCGCACGTGGTCGAGCCAGGCCGGCGTGACATCCACTCCGTAGGCGGCCTTCACCTTGGCGGCGGGGAAGTTGTCGAAGGTCCACATGCCTTCGTCCGCGAACGCCGCACCGGAGAAGGCGAGAACGCCGGCCAGACTGGCGATGCCGGCGAAGAAATGAAGTCTCATAGGTGTCGATAAGCCTTTTATGCTCAATGAACGGAAGCCTGCTGGATCTGGAAGAACAGGCCCTTGTCGCCCTTGTTCTCCAGCGCCATCCGGCCGGTGACGGTCAGCATCCGGTCGGTGATTGGCACGCCGCGGGCCGAGGTGACCTCGACCACCTCATTCGGCTGGCCAGGGGGGCAGAAGAAACAGACCGGCGTGTAGCGGGAGAGCAGGAAGTGGGTGGAGGACGTCGACGTGTCCAGCGGCAGCATGAAGCCGGACACGGTGACCGCCCGGCCGTTCAGGGCCTTCACCTCCGGCGGATAGGCGATGGCGAAGACGCCCCGCCGGTCGTCCTGCGACACCTGGGCGCGACGCAGCATCGTCCAGAGCGGCGCCCTGGAGGTCGGCAGGGTCTTCTGCTCGGCCCGCTCGTTGGCCGGCTGGGTCAGGGGCGCGGAGGCCGAAGCGGCCGACGGGCCGGCCAGCGCGAGCCCAAGGCCAAGGAGGACAAGCGGACGCATCAGGCGCCTCCGAGGATGGCGGCGGGCCGGGTCCGGTAGGCGATCAGCCCGGGAACGATGGCCGCCACGAGGCTGAGCAGGATCGCGCCCACCACGATGGCCAGGTCGCTGGCGCCGAGGGGCGGCACGGGGATGGCGGGGCCGCCCGTCCCGGCCGTGGCCTTCACGGCCAGGGCGGCCGCGAGCCGCCCCACGCCCACGCCGACCACGCCGCCGACCGCGCCGAGCGCCAGACCCTCCAGCGCCACCAGGGCGAAGAGCCGCGACGGCCCGGCGCCCAGGGCGCGGAGCAGGGCCAGCTCCCGCCGGCGCTCGCTCACCGCGGCGAACAGCGCCACGAAGAAGCCGAGGCCCGAGAGCACCAGCAGGCCGATCCCGAAGCTGCGCAGGACCTCCGCCCCCGTTCCGAGCAGGCTGGACAGGTGCGCCGTCTCAACCGCAGGGCTCGCCGACTGCAGGTTGGGCATGGCGTTGACGTAGCGGGGCAGCATCAGCGCGCCCATGGCGGAGCGATAGCTGACCAGGAGCGCGGTGACCTGCAGGCCGCTCGGGCTCTTGTCGATGTCGTGCGGATCGAGCGTGCGGCCAGCGGCCAGCGCCTGGGCGTGCTCGGCGTTCTCATGCTCGTGCACCTTCCAGACGCTGGCCGTGTCGGTCAGCACCAGCCGGTCGATCACTGCGCCGGTCGGCTTCAGGACGCCGGTGACCCGATAGGGCGAGTCCTTGTGCGTCTCCCCGCCAGGAGCCAAGCCGTGATCGCCCACGAAGCTGTCGCCCACATGCAGCTTCAGGGTCTTTTCCGCCGTGGCGCCGATCACCGCACCCATGGGTCCCGGCCACCAGCCGCCCTGGGCGAACCGGGCGTCGTAAATGGCGCCAAAGGCCGGCGTGGTGCCCACGATCCGGAAGCCCGCCAGGTTGTCGCCGAGCGAGAGCGGCGTCACCCGGCGGACCATGGCGTTCTGCTGCAGCAGGCCCAGCGTCTCCAGCGGGATGTTGCCGGTCGGCTGGTCGAGCTGGAACACCGAGGACATGATCAGCTGCAGCGGGCTGCCCTTGGCGCCCACCACAAGGTCGATGTCGGCCAGGTCGCGGCGGAAGCGGTGCGACAGCCCGTCGTTCAGCGCCAGCACCGCGGTCAGGACTGCTATGCCGAGCACCAGGGTCAGGGCGTGGAAGCTCCAGGTCAGCGGGCGACGTCGGATGAAGGCGAAGACGAGCTTGAAGGTGTTCACGCCACCGCCTCCGCATGGACCGTCAGGTCCGCCAGGCCTTTCAGCCGCTGGTCGTGGGTGGCGACCACCAGGGGCGCGCCGGTCTCCGCGGCGGCGCGGGACAGCAGCCGCCAGACCCGCTCGCAGGACGCATCGTCCAGGCTGGCGGTGGGCTCGTCCGCCAGGATCAGCTCCGGCCCGATCAGCATCGCGCGCGCGATGGCGGTCCGTTGCGCCTGGCCGCGGCTGAGGGTCTCCGCGGACTTGTGCGCCCAGTCGGCGAGCCCAAGTTCATCGAGCAGCGCCATCGCCTTGGACCGGTCCTGCGCCACGCCGGCGGCGAAGGGGGCGAGCAGCAGGTTGTCCAGGGTCGAGAGGCCGGCGACCAGGTGAAGGTCCTGGAAGATCAGCCCGATGGAGCGGCCCCGCACCCGGTCTCGCGCCGTGGCGCTCAGGCTCGTCAGCTCCACCTCGCCCAGCCTGACCGTCCCGGCCAGGATGTCGGCCAGCCCCGCCATGGCCAGCAGCAAGGTGGTCTTGCCCGATCCGGAGGAACCCAGCAGCAGGGCGGACTGCCCCCTGGTCAGCTCGAGGCTGGCGAGCTGCGCCAGGGCCTTGTCGCCGTAGCCTGCCCGCAGGCCTTTAATGGAGAGCATGTCGTCCTCCGCACTCGATCGCCCAGGCCTTCAGCTGGTCGGTGCCGAGCAGGCCGGTGCGGCGGGCGCAGACGCGGCCCTGGGCGTCCAGGGCGACGGCGAGCGGCAGGCGGGGAGGCGGTCCGCCATAGGACGTCAGCACCTCGCCTGCGTCCTGCGCCGTCCACAGGCTGCTGTCCTCGGAAAGCGAGCCGGCGCGCAACCCCTGAGCCAGGGCCTTCGGCGCCTGCAGGCCGACGAGCCGGACCGCCATCGGAGCGGCCGCCCGCCTGAGCGCGGCCAGGTCCCCGAGCTCGAGACGGCAGGGTCCACAGTCCGAACGCCAGAACATCAGGACGACCGGAGAACGACGGGCGACCTCGTGACCGCTCAAGGTTTGCAGGTGCAGGGTCGGCGGCGTCGCTCCAAGCAGGGCTGAGAGGAGAAGGGAGGCGAGCATCCTCAGGCCCGCATGGCGCCTGGCCGCCCGTCCTCGACCACGAAGGCGGCGAGTACGCTGGCAGGGGCGTTCTTCTGGAGCCGATCCACCGCCATGAAGCGGGTGTCCATTTGCCCAGGCGTGACGTCCACCGATACATAGCCGTGGGCCCGACTTTCGAAGTACTTGACGTGAGGATTGTCAGGCAGGAACTTGGCGAAACCCTCGTAAGAGGGGGCGTCTGCAGTAATGGAGCCGCCCACGAACTCGGTCGCGACAGTCTTCGACTTAGGATCGTTGAAGTCGGCCTTCAGGTCTGTCGTCCAGAACGAGTGGATGTCGCCTCCGACGAACACCGGGTTCTTCACGCGGCTCGCCGCGACCGCGTCGAGCACCCGCGTGCGACAGGCCGGGAAGCCGTCCCAGGCGTCGGTCCAGTGGCCGATGACGCCATCCTTGCCCTGTTGCAGGAAGGCGGCCACGAGCAGATCCTGGGCGACGATGTTCCACTGAGCGTCCGAACGCCGAAAGCCCTCGGTCAGCCAGCGCTCCTGCTCGACGCCGAGCATGGTGCGGCTGGGGTCGTTGCGTTCACTGCAGGAGGCCGGGACGACGTGGCCCCCGCGCCAGGTCGGCGTCGGACAGGCTCCCATGCTGCGGTACTGGCGCCCGTCGAGGATCGGCATCTCCACCAGTCGCCCGAACCGCAGGCGATCATAGACCCTCATGTCAGGCCCGTTCGGCAGGGAGCGAGGCCGCAGGGGCATGTTCTCGTAGAACACCTGGTAGGCCGCGGCGCGGCGTTTGAGGAAGGCGTCAGGCGGCGTCGAGGGATGCTCTGACCACTGGTCGGCGTAGTCGTTCTCCACCTCGTGGTCGTCCCAGGTGGCGAGGACAGGCGCGCTTGCGTGCAGGGCCTGCAGATCGGGATCGGTGCGATAGAGGGCGTATCGTAGCCGATAGCTCGCCAGGTCTGTCGCTTCAGGGCCGACGTGCAGGCGCGGCCGCCCGACCGCCTTCTGCCCGCTGTTGTTGTATTCGTAGATGTAATCGCCGAGGAGGACGATCAGGTCGGGCTGCTCGTCGGCGATGCGGCGATAGGCGCTGAACCAGCCCTCCTCCCAGTGCGAGCAGGACACGAAGGCGAAGCGCATGCGGTCGACCGCGGCGTTCGTGTTCGGCGTCGTGCGGGTGCGGCCGACCGGGCTTGCAGCGCCTAGGGCCATGAACCGGTACGAGTAGCGCCGGTCGGGCTTTAGGCCCGAGACCTCCACGTGAACGGAGTGGTTGAAACCGTCCCCCGCCGCCGCCACGCCGTGAGCCACAACCTCGCGCATGGTCTCGTCCGTCGCCACTTCCCAGCGGACCGGGACGTCGCCGGCGATCCCGCCCCGGCCGTCCGGCTGCAGCGGATCGGGAGCAAGCCTGGTCCAGATCACGAACCCGTCCGCAACGGGATCTCCCGACGCCACACCCTGGGTGAACGGATCGACGCCCGTGCCTTTCGCCCAGGCAGGCAGGGTGGCGACCGCGGAAAGTCCAAGCGCACCCGCCGTCAGCCCGAGCACCCGGCGTCGATCGTGCGTCGGCGGGAAGGCTGTCATTGAGGGTCCAAGGATTTGAACGGCATGCCGCCAATCTATAGCTTGAGTGGCTACCGTTACAATGTAGCTCTCGTTGATTGTAACGGAGGCCGGCGATCGCGTGGCCGCCGG
>CAXTRP010000022.1:8518-16709 GCA_964246615.1 uncultured Caulobacteraceae bacterium
CCGGTTACCGAGAAACAGCCTGACGGGTCGAACCAAGACGTAACAGGCGCGCGAGTTATATCATAACGTGAGCGTCGTGCTATGCTCGGCCCTGAAGCCGATCGATGCATCGATCGGGCTGGGATGCAAGAATGAACGCGGCCATCTGGCTCCTTGGCCTTGCGGCCGGCGCTTCCACGCTTACGGGCGGCATACTCGCCTTGCGTCTTCGCGCCAAGATCAGGCTGATAACCGGTCTGTCGGCGGGTGCGGTGGTTGGTGTCGCCCTGTTCGACCTTGTGCCGGAATCGTTCAAGATCGGCGCGGGCGCGTTCAACATCCAGGCGCTGATGCTTTCAGTCGGCGTCGGTTTTGCGGCCTACATGCTCTTCCACAGGAGCCTGGAACAGCTGGAGGGGTCGCGTGCGGCGACCCACTTGAACGCGGCGAGTCTCACGTTGCACAGCGTGATGGACGGACTGGGCATGGGCTTGGCGTTCAAGATCTCCCCGCAAGTGGGGGAAGCCGTCGCCATAGCCGTGCTGGCGCACGATCTCTGCGACGGGATCAACGTGGTGACCGTGGCCTTGGGCGGCAAGGCGCAGTTTGGCCGGGGAGCGGCCAAGCGCTGGTTGGGGATCAATGCGATCGCACCGCTGGTGGGGATTGGCCTCTCCACGCTGATTTCGATCAGCCCCGACACGCTCGCTCCGTTGTCGGCCGTATTCGCAGGCATCTTTCTTTACATAGGCGCGAGCGAGTTGCTGCCACAGAGTCACAACGGCTTTCCAAGTCTCTGGACAAGTGCAACGACGGGCGTCGGCATGATGGCGATCTATGGCGTTGTGCGTCTGTCCGGCTAACTTCAACTCATCAATCAGCGTTGCTGAGCACGCCTGGTGCTTGATAGGCGAGAGTGAAGCTTCAACGGATTGGATCAGGTCGAGTTCGAAGAGCTGCCGGCAAAGGCGCTGACTGCCTTGTCCAAGATGCGAAGCGTCGCCTTGGCCAGTCGCCCCTGGGTACAGACTAACACTCGAGGGACCACTGGCTTGGCGCTAGAAGGACTTGGTCACTCCTCCGAAGAAGCCGCGTCGAGCGCCGAACTGAGGTGCGCCGACACCCACGCCGGTGCCGTTGCGGATCTGGTAGTCCTTGTCGCCGACGTTGACGATGTCGAAGCGCACGTCCACCGGTCCGGTAAAGCCGAGATCGAAGTGGTGGGACGCGGTGAGGTTGACGGTGATGTAAGTCGGCACGTGGGCGCCGTTTGGAACGGTGGTCCCATCCGCCAACGTCTGGTCGGCCCGGAGCCCGGAGCCGTAGAGCATGTCGAAGCCGACCCGCGTACCGCCAAGCGCATTGGCTGCGCCATCGCCCAATAGGGGTTGCAGCACAACAGGGCGAATGAGGTAGGAGCTGCCGGCAGAAGTGGTGTAGGTCTGATCGTGGTCCAGATAGATATAGTTCTGAGCTATATAGGATAAGTCGTCTGCACCAAAGTTGAACTGGCTGGAATTGATCAGCTTGCCCTGCGCCCGCTCGTGAGTGAAATTCACATAGGCGGTGAACGGTCCTCGCGCGTAACTCGCCGTGTATTCCTGTCCGAATATCAGTCCGTTGGCATAGTTGAACGGGGTAAGAATAATGGGGGCGCCGAACTGGCCCTCGTCCACCAGGTTTTTGGACTTCCTGTAGAACAGATCGACGCCCAGGGTCAGGTGATGGTTAAGAAGTAGCTGCTGGCCGCCGATGTCGAAGTAGTTCTGACGCTCTGCGTAAGGAACGGAATCCAGGCTCACCTCGGGCTGGGCCGTGGTTCCCGCAAACTTCGTCACCGTTTCCTGGGCGATGAGCTCGAAGGGAGGCGGGTTGAAGTAGCGGGCATAGCCGGCGTGGAGCGTCGTGTCGGGCGTAGGCAGCCATGTCAGGCTGACGCGCGGCGAAAGCTGCTTCTGGTTACGGTAGCTGTTCAGGTCATCAGCGCGCGCGCCATAGTTCAGAATGAGGTTGTGCAGGATATGCCATTCATCCTGAAGGTAGACGCTGTAGGTGTACTGAGACTTGGAGCTGTCGTCGATGATCGTCTCCGGAACCGTGCCGATTGTGCCGTCGTCTGCAACCGGAAGGACCTGGCTGGTGGAGGAGCTGTTCTCCCGCTCACCCTGGATGATGACACCACCGCGCAGCGTGTGAGTGGGCGTAAGGTTGTAATATCCCTCGCTCTGAACGCCGAAGGCGACGTCACGCTTGTAGGCTGCCTGGCTGATGCCGGTGAAGAGGATGTCGCCCAATCCCCCGGGCTCGAAAGAGAGCGAAGAATAGCGGCTGAAGATCGAAGTCTGGATGCCGTAGTTCTGCCCGGCGTGCAGATAAGAGGCCAAGGCGAAGCTCGTTAGCTCCTGCTGGCGCTCGTTCAGCAGTTGCGTCGGGAAATTGCTCTGGCCGCCCACGGTGAAGCCGTTGCCAGGCTGGCCGTTGGTGATGTTGGGGATCTGGAAGCGGTCGTTGCTGTAGCTGCCGAGGAAGGTCACGCGGTCCTGGGCCGAGAGGATATGGTCGGCGTAGACGAAGATGTTGCCTTCGTCGGCACGGTCGTGGTCGGGGGTGGAGGAGCCGTCGGGGCTCTCGATGCCGAGCTGGGTGCGCCGGAACTCGCCCGACATGTAGAAGTCGGTATTGCCTGAATGGCCGCCATATTCGAAGCTTGGTTCATAGTTGCCGTGACTGCCGCCATAGGCGGTGACGCGACCGCCGTTCTCGATGCCGGTCTTGGTGGTCACGTCGACGATGCCCGCCGTCTGCAGGCCGTACTGAGCCGGCAGTGCGCCGGTGATCAGGCTGAAACTGTCGACGAGGCGGGTGGACAGCGTCTGGCCGAAGACGCTGATGCCCTCGGGAAGGATGATGCCGTTGAAGCGGTATTGGATGCCGTTGTGGTCGTCGCGCACGTGGAACTGGCCGAAGCTGTCCTGGGTGACGCCCGGCAGCTGCAGAATGACCTGGTTGAACTGCTGGTTGGCGCCGCCGGGCTGGGCGTCGATGGACGCTGCATTCAGCGTGTAGGTGGAAGCGCCGAGACTGGGCTCGATGGAGGCGCGCGCCGCGTCCAGTCGCTGGGCGGTGACCACGACCTCCGACACCGTGCCGGGTGTTTGGGCGGGCGCCGGCGACTCTGTTATAAGGCCGCGGTTCACCGTGCTCGCCTGCGGCGCACCCGGATCGATCTGGGCGGAAGCTGACGTGGCGACCATGGCGAATGCACTCGCCGCAGCGAGTAGGCCCAACTTCGAAATCATAAGTTCCCCGTCGCAGTCGGACCACCCGGCTTGCGCCCAGGAGCCGTTTCAGTAGCTTCGGCGCGGTACGTGATATTGTATCGTTGGGTCAAGCCTTTGGACGGCTCCTGTTATGTTGGCGGCCACGCTTGCTCAACCTAGTGACATTGACGGCACAGGCGCTCCCTAGTGGATATCCACGTCGAAGAGCAGACACAGCGCACATCGTCGAGGCGCAGCGAAGTCGCCATCGGCCAATGCCCAGACGGACACGTCCCGCGCGCATGACGACAAGCTCCGCATGCTAGCCGGCAGGAGCCAAGGCGGGTAGGCGGCGGGCAGCTTCGATCGCCTGGCGGCCGCTTCGCGATACGTTGCAGCGAGATACTGCGACGTTATAATGAAACGTCACTTGATCTTTTCTACCGCGCGGGCGAGGCTTGCCTTGCCGTCAAGGAGTTTGGCATGCGTACCTGGATCAAGGCCGGCTTGGCCGCCGCCGTCACGCTCGCCGCCACACCGGCGCTCGCCTTCACTGTGGCGCCGGCGACTTCGACCCCGACAGCCCGTCAGTTCGCAGACCCGGACGAGGCGCTCGAGACCGCGACTTCGGCCCTGAGAGACTCCGTCGTGGAAAACAACTTGCGGGCCGCCGGTGGTCCCTTGACGGGTGAGGTCCCGGGTTCCAGCGGCTCAGCCTATGGCTATCCAAGCGCACGGTTCGGAAGCGAGCCGATGGCTGAAGACGCGCCGCCCAACGAGGCGGACTTCGGATCAGCACGAGGATACGGCGCACTGCTCGGCAGCGTTCCATATCGACGTTCCCATTGAACCGCACCGCGGCTCTCGCCCGTGGCGCCTCTCGGCCTGCAGAGGCGCAGTTCCGCGTCACCCGACAGCTTGGCTCCGCGCCGTCCTTCCAACGCCGCAGTCAGCAGCCTGGCGGCTGGAAACCGCTTGGGTCGGCGACGGTCGTTCCAGACATCAGCTCGCCGACGAGCACCCGCGCAACGAACAGCTCCAATCCTCAGCTCAGGTGCGCCTCGGGTTTACATCGCCGCATACATCTGGATCAGGCGGTAGAGGTAGTCGCGCCCCTTGTAGACGGAGCTGACGCGCATGTGCTCGTTCAGCCCGTGAATGCCGCCGCCGTCGCCCTCGTAGAGGATGCCCGGCACGCCATAGGACGGGATGCCCACCGCAGAGATGTAGATCGAGTCGCTCGCGCCCGTGGACATGCTGGGGATGATCGGCAGCCCGGGGTACATTTCGGTCGCCAGGGTGGTCGCCGGCGTGAACACGGCGGGGTCCAGCGGCGCGGGCTTGCCGATGGGCCCCCGCTGCAGCTGCGATGTGATGGTGACGCCGGGATCGGCCACGACCGCGACCAGGGCTTGGCGTGTCTGCTCGATGGTTTCGCCCGGCGCTATGCGGCAGTTGACGTTGGCGGAGGCGCGCTGTGGCAGCGCGTTCTCGGCATGGCCCCCCTGAAGCAGCGTGGCCACGCAGGTGGTGCGCAGGGTCGAGTTGAACATGGGATCGCGCGACAGCACCATGTTGGCGAGCCTGTCGTTGGGATTGACCGAAATCGCCTGCATGGCCTGGGCCATGGATTGCGGCTCGTTGGAAAGCTTGCTGGTCTCGTGGAAGAAGGCTTGGGTGGTGGGGTTCAGGTGCACCGGAAAGGTGTAGAACTGGACCTTGGCGAGCGCTGCCGCCAGCTCGTAGATGGCGTTGTCCGGCCGGGGCATGGACGAGTGTCCGCCCGGATTTCGCGCTTCCAAGGTGTAGTTCTGGGCCGTCTTCTCGGCCACCTGCATGGCCAGCTGTATAGGGTGTCCGTCCTTGTCGAGTCGGCCGCCGCCGCCCTCGTTCAGGGCGAACTGGGCGTCGATTAGGGCGCGGCGGTTCTGCGCCAGCCAGCTGGCGCCGTTGAACGCGCCGGTGGTCTCCTCTCCGCAGGTCAGGGCCAGCTTCAGGGTGCGCTTCATCGGCGGCTGTGACTTCAGGCGCGCCATGGTGTCGGTGAAGATGGCCGCCATCGCCTTGTCGTCCGAGGCGCCGCGAGCGTAGAAGAAGCCGTTCTCCTCAACCAGGGTGAAGGGATCGCGCTGCCAGTCCTCACGCTTGGCCTCCACCACGTCGAGGTGGGCGAGCAGCAGGATGGCCTTGGCCGAAGGATCGCTCCCCGGCAGGATCGCCACCAAGCCGCCGTCCTTGGGATGCTCAGGCACGCTGAACAAGGTGAGATCGGCGTCCTTGTAGCCCGCCGCCTTCAACCGCGCCGCCATCCGCTCGGCCGCCAAGGTGCAACTCCCCACCGACAGGGTGGTGTTGGTCTCCACCAGCTCCTTGTAGAGGTCGTGGAAGGCCTGCTGGTCCGGCCGCAAAGGCGGCTGAGCGAGCGCCGGCGAGGCCAACGCCCCCGCGAGCGCGGCCACAGCGATAAAGATCGGCTTGAGCATCCGTCGTCCCCTTGAACCCTACCTTTCGCCTAAAGCTAGCGCAGGCTGCGGACAAGGAAAGGGCGCGTATCCGCGGCTTGCGGCAGAGTCGCACCGGATCACGCCTGCGATATGGGCGTTGGACGCCTATGGGCATAACATCAGCGCGCTTTGGGAGCATTGGAATGAAGCGGCGTTTTGGTGTCTGGCGGCTAGCCGCCCTGCCGGCGGCCCTGATCCTCATGGGGGTCGCTCCGACCCTGACCTACAATCCTCAGCACTATATCAACAATGATCCCATCTGGGACCAGTTCAACGAAGCGAAGATCACGCCCGACATGAAGGCGGGAGAGTACAAGGCAAGCTTTCCTGCAGTGTTGAGCCAGCGCCAGAACAAGGCCATGCGCGTCTCCGGCTTCATCCTGCCGCTGGAAGCGAGCAGCACATCGTCCCATTTCATGCTGGTCCGGCGCAACACCGGCTGTCCATTCTGTCCGCCCAATGCGCCAACCGAAGCGGTCGAGGTCTTCTCCCAGTCGCCTGTGAACTATACCGGTCAGGAGATGGCGGCTACGGGACGGTTCAAGCTGGTCGCCTCCAGCGCCGACGGCCTCTTCTTCCGCCTGGACCAGGCCAGCGTCGTCCCGACAGGCCACTGACGAGACGCGCCTGGTCACCCACGCACATAGGCCTTTTCCGCGATGTCCGGTTTCAGGCGCCACCCTCTCCTCTGACCAGCAACTGACCATCAACCCGCGACGTCTCCAGCGGCGGTCGCTCCTGCAACGATTGGCGTGGTTCCGAACCCGTTGTCGCATCGCGTGGCTATGCGCCTGCGGGGGGCTTTGGCCACGCCTGCAGGGCGGAGTCCACGATGGCGAGCAGGAAGGCGCGGCTGGCGCCATCCCGTGCGAGCACGGACAGGCCCTGCATCAACGCCATCACCATGCCGGCGAGGGGGCCCGCGTCCGTGGCCGGCGGCAGAAGGCCAGCCGCAATGTCGTGCTCAATGCGCGCGCGCATCCGGTTGCTCGTCGCCCCGCGGATACCGGCGACGACGCCCTGGACATCTGCAGACGCCGCCGACCCGCTGGCCGTCGCACTGGCGAGCAGGCACCCCCTTGGCGTCGTCTCGCCGGTGTAGGCGATCGCGGCGCCAGAAAGCATCGCACGGGCGGCGTCTTGGGCGCTCGGCGCGGCGTCGATCGCCAGGCCAGCCGCCTCGGCGTCTCCCACGTACCGACCGGCGGCTTCGAGGAACAGCCGCTTCTTGTCCCCGAAACTGGCGTAGAGGCTCGGCGGCGTGACGCCCATCGCCGCCGTCAGGTCGGTGATCGAGGTGGTCTCGTATCCATGCCGCCAAAAGGTCAGCATCGCCTGCTCAAGCGCGGCCTCGCGATCGAAGGACAGGGGCCTGCCAGGTTTGCGGCGCAAGCCGGCGTCGGGTGTAACAGGTTTCATAGCGGTCACTTTGAAAGCCTATTGACAGCTGTGCTGCTGCATAGCACGAGTTTCGTACCGACCGCTAGGAAAGTCCGACATGTCCCTGACCGCCTTTCGCACCCTCGGCCGATCCGGCTTGGTGGTCAGCCCGCTCGCGCTTGGCGCCATGACCTTCGGCCAAGGCGCTTGGGGCGCGGACGAGACGGCGTCGCGCGACGTCTTCAACGCCTACCGCGCCGCCGGAGGCAACTTCATCGATACCGCCGACATCTACTCAGGGGGCGTGAGCGAAACCTTGGTCGGCAGGTTCATCGCCGAGACCGGTGCGCGCGACGACATCGTACTCGCCACCAAGTTCGCGTTCAATGGCTCGGCGAGCCCGCTCGCTGCGGCTAAGCCCGGCGGCGGCAATCCAAATGCGGGCGGCGCCGGGGCTAAGAACATCCACCGCGCGCTCGACGGTTCGCTCAGGCGGCTCGGTACCGACTACGTCGACCTCTACTGGATGCATATCTGGGACGGCGTCACGCCTGTGGAGGAGATCGTCCAGACGCTTGGCGACCTCGTCCGGGCCGGCAAGATCCGGTACTACGGCTTTTCCGACATGCCGGCGTGGCTGGCGATGAAGGCCGCGACCATCGCGGCCGAGCGGCGCGTTCCCGGACCGATCGCGATGCAGCTCGAATACTCCCTTGTCGCGCGCGACGTGGAGAACGAGCACTTCGCGGTGGCGCGGGAGGGCGGCATGGCTGTGACGCCGTGGAGTCCGCTGGCGGGCGGCTTCCTGTCCGGCAAGTACCGGCGCGGCGAGACCGGCGACACCGGGCGGCTGAGCGGCCCCAATCCCTTCGGCGACACCAAGTTCACCGACCGCAACTGGGATATTCTTGAGGTGCTGCGCGGCGTCGCCGCCGAAATCGACCGCCCGATGGCGCAGGTCGCGCTCGCCTGGACCATGGCCCGGCCCGGCGTCGCGTCGACGCTGGTCGGCGCCAGCGATGTGTCGCAGCTCGAGAGCAACATCGCCGCCACCGATCTACGATTGAG
>CAXTRP010000023.1:0-15029 GCA_964246615.1 uncultured Caulobacteraceae bacterium
GTTCCACAAGCCTTAGGCCTTGCCTCGCCATGCTAGGCGCGGGCGCTTTGCTCTCGAGCGTAGCGCCCGCGCCCTTCGCGTGGGCCCAACCCACCTCAGCGCCAATGGCATTCAACATCAAAGCCGGTCCATTGGATCAGGCGCTTAGGGTTTATGCGGAGCGGCTTCATAGCCAGATGCTCTATGACGCCAGGCTGGTCGCCGGCCTGAAGGCGCCGGCGCTCAGGGGACGCTACACGGCCAAGGAGGCGCTCCAGCGCCTGTTGGCCGGCACCGGCCTCCAGGCCGACGCGCCGGCGGCCGGCACCATCGTGCTGCGCCCTCGGACCGCAGCCGCAAGCGCGCCATCGTCTCGGACCGCCGGTCCAGGGCCACCGACCGACGTGGCTCAGCTCAGCGCTCCAGGCGTTGAGGCCCCCCGCCTATCCTCCGGTGGCGCCGGTCCAGGCGCGCCGGCGACGCAGCCAGCGTCAACGACAGTCGACGAGGTGGTGGTGACTGGAACCCACCTTCGAGGCGTGGTCGACAGCCCCTCCCTGGTCGTGGTGGTCAGCCGCGAGGACATGGACCGGCGTGGATACGGCACCCTGACGGAGGCTCTCCAGGCGTTGCCCCAGAACTTCGGCGGCAGCGCCAACCCCCAGTCCCTCTTCGCCGGGATGGACGGCAGCAACTCCAATACGCTCGCCGCCTCAGGCGTGAACCTGCGCGGCCTTGGCGCGGACGCGACCCTGGTGCTGGTGAATGGCCGACGCCTTGCTGGCACGGGCGCTTTCGGGGACTTCGCCGACATCTCCACCCTGCCGACCGCAGCCATCGATCGGGTCGAGGTGCTAACTGACGGCGCCTCAGCCATCTACGGCGCAGACGCCGTAGGCGGGGTGGTCAACGTCGTCATGCGCAAGGACTTCGGCGGCGCGGAGACGCGGGTCAGATTTGGCGGGGCGACGTCAGGGCCTTACAATGACACCCAGCTCGCGCAGACCTTCGGGCGGACCTGGTCCGGCGGAAGTGCGCTGATCACCTATGAATACGACCTGCAGACAGCGCTCCCCGCCGACTCTCGCGCCTACGCCGCGAACGCCGATCTGATCCCCTTCGGCGGCTCCGACCACCGGCTCATCTACAGCCATCCCGGCAATTTCCTTTCACAGGATCCGATCACCGGCGCGTACGTGCCGTCTTACGCCATCCCCCAGGGGCAGGATGGCGTCAGGCTCACCTCGGCGGACCTGATCCCAGGTGTCGCGAACCTCCAGAACCAGCGTGCAGACACCGACATCCTGCCCCGCCAGGAGCGTCAAAGCCTCTACGCCAGCGCGCAGCAGGCGCTGAGCGCCCGCCTCACGGTCTCGGGCGACCTTCGCTACGGATGGAGGCGGTTCAATGTGCAGGATGGGAATGAGGAGACGATCCTGCAGGTCACGCCTGCAAACCCCTACTTCGTCGCGCCGCCGGGAGGCGCACCCTCAGACCTGATCGGATATGACCTCGGCGATGATACCGGTCCCGCGCGCACCAAGGGGCTGGCGCAGAGCGTAGGCGTGACAGGGGGAGCGGACCTCAAGCTGTTCGGAGACTGGCGTCTGTCGACCTACGGCGCCTACGCCGCTGAGTTCGGCTCTACGCAGGACTTCAACGAGCTGAATTCCAGCTACCTGGACGAAGCGCTCGGCAATACGCCCGACGACCCCGTCACCCGATTCAGCACCGCGAAGAATGGCTTCTTCAATCCCTTCGGGGCCGGTCACGACAACAGTCAGCTCATCGACCGGTTTATCGGGTCGGGCTACGACACCAGTCATCAAGCGAACCAAGTGGAAACGGCCGATCTTCAGCTGGACGGCAACATCCTTCGCCTGCCCGGAGGTCCCCTGAAACTCGCGGTGGGAGGTCAGTTTCGCCACGAGAGTTTTTCCACCGGCGGCTCCACCTTCTACTATGGGGATACACCCACACCTGAGGAGGCGCTTGATGTGGGCCGCAACGTCGCCGCCGGCTATCTTGAGCTGAACATCCCGATCTTCGGCGTCGGCAACGCTCGACCCGGAGCTGAACGTCTGAGCCTCTCGCTCGCTGGGCGGGTCGAGGATTACAGCGATGTCGGGACCACCACCAATCCCAAGATCGGGCTCATCTGGGCGCCTGTAAGCGACCTGTCGCTTCAGGCGAGCTATGGCACGTCGTTTCGCGCGCCTGCGCTGGCGGAGGTGGATGCGGAGCCTGGCTACTATCCCTCCATTCTGCCGAAGGGCAGCGCGCAGATCCTTAGCCTCGTGCTCTACGGGGGCAATACAGCCCTAAAGCCCGAGACGGCGGACAGCTGGAGTGCAGGCGCCGCTTACAGTCCCAAGCGCTGGCCTGGCCTCCACATGACCGCAACATGGTTTCGCACCCGGTTCGCCGATCAGATTGGCCAGCCGGCGCAGCAAAACCTGCTCACCGTGCTGTCGGACCCGACCTTGAGCAGCTTCGTCACCTATATCAACCCGAGCCAAAGCGCCGCTGATCTCGCCGGGATTAACGCCTTGCTGAATGCTCCCGCGTCGCACGCCATGGGGCAGTTCCCCTCCACAGCCTACGGCGCGATCGTGGACGCCCGATACGTGAATGCCGCCGCCTTGACGGTCAGCGGGATCGACTTCACGGTGGGTTACACTTGGCGCCGCGGCGTGGATCGTTTCGACGTGAACGCCGATGGCTCCTACCTCCTCCAGTACGATCGGCAGCTGACGCCCACGGGACCAACGGTTGAACTCGTCGACACCGCAAACTACCCCCTCGACTTCAAGGGCCGCGTGGCCGGAACCTGGACGCGCGGCATCTTCAGCGAAACTCTAGACGTCAACTATCTGAACGGCGAACACGACCTGGAAGGCAATCGCATTGGGTCGTGGACGACCTTAGACTTTCAGGCTGCGGTTCACTCCTCGGCACAAAGCGGGCAGCTCAAAGGCGTCGTTTTGGCGCTGAATGTCTCCAACTTGCTGGACACCGATCCGCCCTTCTACGACTCGCCTCAAGGCGTTGGCTACGACGCCGCCAACGCCTCGGCGCTCGGCCGCACCATTTCCGTTCAATTGATCAAGCGCTGGTAGCATCATGGGCTTCCCGTGGGCTCGGATCGAGGATCGGAGCTTCCGCTTCCTCTCGCTGGCGGTGGCGTTGGTCTTCGCCACGGCTTGGCCTTCAGCAGGCTCGGCGCGCTCCTGGCAGGTGGACGACCTGTTTCACCTGGAAGATGTCGGACAGGTGGAGTTCGACCCAACGGGCCGCTACCTTCTGGTCGAGCGGCAGCGCCCCCGCGCGGAGATGACCCGCTTCGACATGGATCACTGGGGCGAGATCGCCCGCGGCGCGCCCATGGTGTTCGACCTCTCGACGGGTGGACCGCCTCATCCGCTGCTGTCGGTCGAACCAAGCGCGGGGTATGCGCTTGGAAGCATCTCGCCCGACGGACAGCAGGTGGTCGTCTACCGGTTGCGGGATCATAGCTTCGAGCTCGGCGTCGCGCAGATCGCGACAGGCCGCGCCGATTGGCTCGGCGTGACACCTGAACTCGGGCGTCTAGGGCGCGCTGTAGAATGGTTGTCTCCCACCTGTCTCATCGCGGTGGTGCGTCCTGATCGAAGCCTTCCGCTCAATCTCAGGATGGGCTTCGAGGCGCCCCAGATTCTCTCCGACCTGAGCCGAAAGCAGGCCGAAGGTCGCGAGCCGTCCGTCATCGTCGTCGGCAGCGGGCGCTACCGGGACCTGCGTCCCCAAGCGAGCCCTGATCAGTTGATCGATGTCGACCTGCGAAACCATGCCGAACATAGCCTGGCGTCCGGCGAGTTTCTCGATCTCGCCGTGTCACACGACCGACGGTTCGTCGCCCTGCTCACCAACGGCGCGGACATCCAGTACCCCGACACTCAGGCCCTGAAGGTGGGTACACCGGCGTTCCGACGGTCGCTGACCCTGGTGGACCTGCAGAGCGGTCGGATCAGCGAGCCGGCGCCTGGCTACGACCTGCTCACACATTTGCTGGCCTGGGCGCCGGCTTCTGATCGGCTCCTGGTCTACGGTCGTAAAGGAGCGGACGCCTGGGCCGATGGGCGTCTTCTGCTGGTGGACGCGTTGCAGGATGCGGTTGAGCCGCGCGCTGGGATCGAACCCGATGTGCTGGTGGATATCAGCGAGGCGCCGGTTGTCGAAGCCGATTGGGACGGAGAGGATCCGCTTATCTTCGGCCATGCCGCGGGCCAGGCGGGGAGCCGTTCCGACTGGTTCCGGCTGAAAGGTTCAAGCCCGCAGAACCTGACGAGCGCCCTACCCGCAACGCCCCACCTCCTCGCCGTCGGAACGCACGCGTTGTTGTACAGCTCGGGCGATAGCTTCTGGCGCATCGATCGTGGCGGGAAGGCCACGAAGCTGCCAAGTCCGCCTGAAGCCGAACCCCTGACGCTCCTGTCTCCCGACCTAGGCGTCCGTTTCCTTTTCAATGATCGGCCAAGACGTGACTGGATATGGGTCCGCAACCCCCAGAGCGGCGGGCAGGCAGTCCTGCGTCTAGGGGACGCGCCCTCCGCGCCTTTACGGATCGCCGGAGCTGACCGCGTCGTC
The DNA here is from genome assembly GCA_964246615.1 of uncultured Caulobacteraceae bacterium. Classification (GTDB taxonomy): domain Bacteria; phylum Pseudomonadota; class Alphaproteobacteria; order Caulobacterales; family Caulobacteraceae; genus CAHJWH01. The sequence goes on from CAXTRP010000023.1 coordinate 4,606, forward strand.
GCAGCGGACCAGGCCGGCGCTCGGATCGTGACCGTGGCGCGCGATGTTCATGGCGTCCTGACCCTTGGCCTGCATAGCGTCGTGGGGCCGGTCAGGCCGCTTCTACGCCTGAATACGGCATTGGAAGACATCGAACCGGCGGAAGTGCACCCCATCCACCACCTGTCCGGCGTCGGGAGCTCGGTGACGAGCTGGCTTTATCTGCCACCAAACCTGAAGCCCGGCGAACACCCTCCGCTCCTGGTCTGGGCCTACCCCGGAGAAGACAACCCGTCGCCGCCCAGCGCCGAAACCCCGGGCATGTCGGCCATCAGCGACAGCCTTGCCAACGCCCAGATCCTCACCGCCCGAGGTTATGCGGTGCTTTATGCCAGCACACCGGATCGACCCGACCTGGCCGACCCGGCAGATGGGTTCGAGCCTGATATCCTGCGCGCGGTGGATGCGGCCGGAGCCACCGGTCTGGTGGACACCGCCCGGCTGGCCTTCTGGGGTCACAGCTATGGAGGATATGCCGCCCTTGAGCTCGCCACCCGCACCTCCCGTTTTCGGGCGATCATCGCTTCGGCGGCGATCAGCGACATGGCGAGCGTCACCAGTGTGTTTGCGCCGTTCGTCCGCTTCCGTCCGTCGGACGGGCTTTGGATCGACTCCGGCGCAGGCTGGCTGGAGGATGGCCAGGCCCAGCTTCACACTCAGGCCTGGAAGAACCCTGAAAGGTACGTCCGAGATAGTCCGGTGTTCTCCGCCGGCGCCACAACGACGCCTCTCCTGCTCATCAGCGGCGGCATGGACACAGTGCCGATGCAGCAGCGGGAAGAGATGTTCTCCGACCTGTACCGGCAGGACAAGGACGTCATACTGGCGAGTTACTTTGGTGAAGGGCACATGATCTACAGCCCGGCCAACCTGAAGGATCTCTATGCGAGGGTTTTCAAGTTCCTGGAGGAAAATCTGAAGTCGCCGCGTCAGGCGTCCGCATCTTGATGTCCGACACCCGTTCAGCCCAGCCACGCACCCACGCCTCCATGGCGGCGGCGTGAAGGATGTCCACATAGACGTCCTTCATGATCAGGACGTCGGGATTCAGCAACGGCTCCAGGCGATCGATCCGCAGCAGCCCTTCACGGGCCAGGACGCCATCCAGCAGCCACGGCCGCAGCACGTCCAGGCTCGCCGCCACCGCGCGGCCGTAGAAGGCCTGGAGCGATCCCTTCGAGCGCCGGTCGAGAAGGACCGGCGGAAGCCAGGCGGCGAAGGCGGCGCGAGCGAGCGCCCTGTCCGCGCCTCCCTGTGTCAGTTTGAAACTCGGAAGCGACAGCGTGAGCTCTACGACCGGTTGGCTCAGCAACGGGTGCAGGCAGCTGACCGCACAGCCTCGGCGTGAAGAGCCGAAGACGTTTTGCGAGGCGACCAGAGCGTCGATCTGCCAAGCCTTCGCAGCGGGTAGACCTCGCAGGTCTTCAAGCCAAGGGTGTGCAGGAGACCCCGTTTCAGTCCGATCGACGAGGTAGGCGGGCGGTGCGAAGCGTTTCGGCGCTGGCCAAACCGCACGCCCGATCGTGACCCCCAGGGTGCGCCAGATGGAGGTGCGCCATCGGCGGGAATGGCTCAGCAGCTCGGAAATATCCAGGCGCCCACGCAACCTGAGCCGATCCGCCAGGGCTTCGTCACAGGCCATCTGAAGAAACACGGCGTCTCCGCCCTGCCCTGTGACGAGAGCGTCAGCTCGGTGATCCCGAGCCTGTTCAGCGAGCTCGGCGTCGTAGTCGGGGTCGAGCGCGGTCAGACCAACCCGAAGGTCTGTTCCAACGGTCGCTAGCCCCTCCGAGGTGTAGACGAGGTCCGGCCTGACCCGCTCCGTCAGCTGGACGCCCATCTGCTCGGCGACGGCTCGGGCATAGCGACGCTCATCTCCTTCCAAATCACCGGTCGCGAAGTTGATCCAGCGTGTAGACCTCCGCGAGATCCGGGTCGACTCCGACTGCATCAGCACCGTGGCGACGATGGCGGAGTCCAATCCTCCTGAAATTTCCACCAGCGGCCGCTGATATGGATCAGCCAAGGTCGCGACACAGGTCCGGACCCGCTGGCGCAAAAGCTCCTCTGGTCGCGCGACGCCGTCCCGCCCTGCCCTGGCCACCTCAGAGGGCCGCCAGAGCTGACGGACGTGACCAAACCCGCCGCTCTCCGCCATCCATACTCCACCGGCGGGGACGGTGGTGACGTTGCGCACTGCGCTTGCTCCGCTCACGGCGAGAGCATCGCGAAGCTGATGCGCCACCGTGGTCCAGTCGATCGAGACCGAGCTTGGAAGCAGCGCGTCAAGGTCTCGTGGAAGCCGGCTTGCGAAGAACCGGACACCGTCACGCCGCCAGGTAAGGCAGTCCAGCGCCCCACTGGGATCACGGAAGGCCGCGGTAAGCTGGGGTGAGTGCGAGACCAGCACATAGCGTCCCCAGCCGTCACGCAGAAGGCGATCGCAGGTCTGTTCGACGCTCGATTGACCCAGCTTCGAGAGATCGAATTTGGCCGAGACGCCGTCAGTTGGAGACCCCGACTCGAAGATATCCCCGATCAGGACGGCGGATGGCCCGACGGGGGTAACCTGCAGGCTCGGTGATCGGGAGGTGACCCAGACTTTCAGGCTTGGGCCGGCGTAGGCCAGGCGTAGATAGGAAGGAACGGCGAACCAGGGCGGAGGAGGTCCGGAAGATGCAGACGCCGCGACCAGATAGGTGTCGGGGCCCATCTCAGATCGCCAGCAGGGGCTGAAATCGCACCAGTCGTTCGCATCGCTCATCAAGGGCGAAGTCATCGATCTGCAGCCAGCAGTGGGCCTCAAACGGCCAGGTGCGAACGCCGATGACCCACCTGGCGTCGTCGCCACCACGCTGCAGAAAACGCAGCAGCAGGTAGGAGCGAAAGAGGCAGGCGCCGGGAAAAGGCGCCCATGGCATCAGGGCCTGGAACACCGCCACCCGACGCGTCACGCTTTTTAAATCAGGTTGACCCGATGACGCCGATAGATGCCGCACCTGTTTATGCAGAGCCAGGATGGAGCGCCCAGGGCACCGCGTCAGCGCTTCCGCCCAAGAGACCACAAAGTCGCGCAGTTCGGCGAGGGCGATAGTCGTGGCCGGTCCCGTATCCAGATTGTGGCTCGGTCGACCCGGAGCCAAACGCTCGATGCATTCCCCCGCGCCTCGCTGGACCCCAAGCAGACCGGCGGCAACAAGGGGTTGGATCGCGTCCAAGGTTCGGGTGCTCAGCTCACGCCCTTCGAGGTGGAGGCCGGCCTGACCGGGCAAGCAACTGTAACGATCGTGATCCAAATCGAGGAAAACCAGGTCTGCGCCGAGCTGAGCGGCTGCAACGCTTTCGGATAACGGCCAGTGGGTCATGGTCGCTCTTTGAGTAAGGCCGCCGCCGGCTCTCGACGGCGGCCCCTCTCCCTCTTTCAATCGGCCTTGTAGAGGCGATTGGGGTTGGTCTCGGCCACACCAGTCGGGGAGCTGGCGCGGGTCTTGCGATTGGCCCGGCCCAGAGGGATCAGCTTCGGGGTCGCCTTGGCGGTCATCGTCTCTCTCCTTTGAAGTCGCAAAACCGCGACAACAAGAAAGAAGCGACCACAGCTAAGTCCGTGCAAGCTATATTCGCTCTATAGTGTAGAAGTCGTTTTCCTTAGATATGACCAGATTGCGCGAAAGCACGATGACAAGACTTGTATTTCCGCGCAGCCAAGTGCTGGCCAAGCGACATATCAGCCCCGCGTTGAGGTTCCGCTATTGTTGGAAAGGGCCGCCGTCGCTCGTTCTACGACGGCCCTTCCTTTCAATCAGCCTTGAAGTGATTGGTGGGAATGGTTTCAGGCATTCCGGTCGGGCTGCTGGCGCGGGTCTTGCGGTTGGCCCGGCCTAGAGGAATCAGCTTGGGACTTGCCTTGTCGGTCATGGCTTGCTCTCCTTGAAGTCGCAGAAGCGCGACAGGCAAAGAGATGCTCTCCCAGAAGCAGACTCAAGCTATATTTAAAATATGTAGAATTGGGCTAACGCGAGGGAATAATGACGTCTTCTGACTCGCGGGAGCGAGCGAAGCTCAAGGCGACACCGTCACAGCTCAGACGGACCAAAGGATTGTCCGAGAGGTGCGCTGCAAAAACTCTGCTACAGGCCGACCCACGGAAGTCAGGACTTGGACCGCCTGCCCGACGCGGATGTGGCGATCAAGGCGCCGATCGCCTCCAAGCGTCGCTCATGGTAACGCGCGAGGGCTCGGGCTTGGTCCTGGTACTCGCGCCTGTCCAAAGCGGCGCTCAGGTCTCGCAGCTCATTCCCCGCATCAAGGAAGACTTGCGCTTCTGCTAGGCGCAGCGGCGCCAGACGGTCCCCTAGGCTTCTATACGCTAAGATCCCGCCAACCTGGCAGCCCGCTTCCACAACGTGCGTGAAAACCGCCTCGGTTGCAGCCCTTAACCCAACGGGCGCTGACAGCTCCTCGTCCTCGGCGGCCGTGTCGACGAGGTCGGCGATCTGCCGGGATCGCACCGGCCTTTCAGCGGACAGGGCAAGCTGCACGTAAAGGTGGTTGAGTCTGTAGAGCTCCTCCAGAGCCTCCCGGCTCAACTGCCAGACGCAAAAACCCCATCCCCGCCGATCCTCAATGAGGCCTTCCCCTGCGAGGCGCGCCAGCGCTTCGCGCATGGGCGTGGCGCTGATGTTGAGTTCGTGTGCAAGTTCGATGATGACGAGCGGAGCGCCAGGGGGATAGGCGCCGTCGCGAAGCCGCTGGCGTAAGCTCTGCAGCGCGTTTCCAAAGGCGTCACGATCCCTCACCCAATGACTCCTCAATCGATGTTACCCACCTGAACTCATCTATGAAGTGAGATGATGATCGCCAATGACAGAATAAATGAATGATTATGCAAGATGCCTGCCGATGTCGCGCAGCAAAGTTGCGCTGGCCGCGCATGAAAATGGTGTTGCCGATTGCGGTCGCTTCGTCGGCCTAGACGTGCGCGCTTGCCGCGGCAGCCGTTGATCGTCAAGCGGCGACCCGTGTGTGGGTCGAGGCATTGTCCGAACCGGGCGTGCTAGCCAAGGTGAAGATCATGGCGAATGAAGCGTGCGGCGAGTTGGGCCAACGGACGAGGCCGCGATGAAGCCTGCGACAGCGGGTCTGCCGGCCGTGCTTCGTCAGCTCCGGGCCTTCCGTGGCCGTTCCGCCCGGAGCGTGGCCAAGGCCATGGGCCTTCCGCTGCGCACCTATCAGTTGTTTGAGGCCGGTCATCAGCGGTTGCAGGTGGAACTCATCTTTCGTTTCGCCGAGGCGCTGGAGGCTGATCCCTATGCGGTGCTCCTGGGCGTCATGCTCGACATGCCTGGCTTGGCCGTCTCCAGCGCTGACAACAAGCTCGCCACAGCCCTGCTCCTTGAGCTGAAGGTCTTCCACGAGGCGGCGGGGCCGTCCGCATCCAGCCTGCGCACTACGCACCTTCTGCAGTCATTCCGCGCGATGTTCGATGGCCTCGAGCATGAGGCCGCCACCGAGCGGGACGCAGGACGACGGCTGCTCGCCCAAGCCAATCTCAAGGATGAGGAGCCTGCTGAAGACCTAGCGTCCTAATATATTTGAAAAATATCGTTGCGCGACAGGGGCGATCCGCCAAGTCTATCGCCAGTTGTATTGTGCAGAGGTCGCATGACTCCCGCAACGACGATAGGCGTAAGTCGCAGGAATAGCCTTAATCGTCTTCGGCGCTGTTGGAGCTCTGATCCGCTCAAACGATGGCCTCCGCCGTCTCGTCTCGAACGCTGCTGGGCGGCCAAGGGCCGTCCGGGTCCACCGTTCTGTAACCTCCATCGCCCCCTGCCCCACAGGGCCTCTTCCGGGCCGCGATTGCGATGCGCGCGGCGCTGCAATCGAAGTTGTTGGTATTCGCTCCGGCCGGATGCCGCTCCGACCAAGACCATCAAGATCGGCAACACCTGTCAAAGATGAATGGCCCACTTCGACAATCTGATCTGAGTCCACCTAGTCAGCCGCTACTTCAAATATAGTTAGTTTGGAGATTATGCAGATGTCCGCCCGTGAGGCTCTGAAGATCTTCGCCGAGTCCTCTTGCGGGGACGTTCTGGCCGCCCGCTGCTGCGCGATCGCACTTCTCGCCGACGTCCAAACGTCTGGTTCCGGCCTCGCTGCCGAGCGCCTGCTTTTCACCGCAGCGCTGCTCCACCTCCAGTGTGAGACGGCCGAAACGCCGCTCACACTAAGCGGCCTCTCGTCCATCCTGACGGGCCTGAGCATAGACGGCGCCACTCGCCGCGCCTTTGCTCGAAGCCCAAGTCTTTTCGTCCAGTACGTCGCCGCTGCAGCAGAGGACGGCGAACTTGGCGCCCCGCTGTTGGCCGCGCGCACCCTTCTCTTGACCTGCAGCAAGGCACGCGGGTCGTGAGTTGAACCGCCTGTGCCCCTCCGTGCCGTCGCCCGAACGACGTCGACCGAACCCTTCAACGCGAGGGCGCCGACATGGCGGCGCTTCATTTGGAGACCAAGCATGATCCCGAGATACGCACGTCCTAACTCGCGCATCCTCCGACGAGGCGCCTTCACGTTGTGCGCGCTGCTTGTGATCGCCGCCGCTGCGCCGGCGCTCGCCGGCACAACTGGCGGGACCGCCATGCCATGGGAAACTCCCCTGCAGACTGTCCAGGATTCACTCTCCGGACCTGTCGCCAAAGCCGTTGGCATCATCGCGATCGTGATCACCGGCTTAGGCTTCGCCTTCGCTGAAGGCGGGTCCGCCATGCGCAAAGGCGTCGGTATCGTCTTCGGCCTGGCCATCGCCTTCACCGCCACGACCTTCATCTCAAGCTTCTTCAATCTCACCTCTGGCGCGGTGTTCTAATGGCCGCATCCTCGGTCGAAGGCTACGAGATCGGCTTTCACAGCTCCTTGTCCGAGCGGGTGACGATCGCCGGCGTGCCGCGCATGATCGCGGTGCTCAACGGCACCTTGACCGCCGTCCTGGCGCTGGGTCTGCAGGTCCCGTGGCTCGGGCTGCCCCTCGGCCTGGCGGTCCACACAGCCTGTTACTGGCTGAACAAGCGCGACCCCTACTTCTTCGACGCCTTGAAACGCCACATCCGCCAGAAGCCCTATTGGGACGCGTGAGGATGGAGCACCTGGCCAGCCTCCTCGCCTCTCCCGCCGGCGTCGCCGCGCTCTTGGCGACCGTGACCTGGGCGCCGGTGACCGGTTTTTCGACCTGGCCGGCCTTTTCCCGAGGGCGCGTCGCCAGCACTCTCGCTGCAAGCCTCGCCGTGAGCAGCCTCGTCTTCTTCAGCGTCCAGCGCCTCTCGGCGCTCGGCCCCGGGTAGAGCGCCTATGCTTTACCTTCGCGAATACCGGCCCAAGGCTGAACGGCTCTTCGACCACCTGCCTTGGGTGGCGCTGATCGGCCCCGGCCTCCTGCTCAACAAGGACGGCGGGTTTCAGAAGACCCTGGCGTTTCGCGGCCCCGACCTCGCCTCCTCGACCGATGCCGGTTTGGTGGCCACCCGCGCGCAGCTGAACAACGCGCTGCGCCGCCTGGGCTCGCGCTGGTGCCTGCACATCGAGGCTTTGCGCGCCGGCGCACAGGACTATCCCGACAGCACCTTCCCCGATCCGGTCTCCGCCCTGATCGACGACGAGCGCCGCGCCGCCTTCGAGGCCGAGGAGCGGCATTTCGAAAGCCGTTATTTCCTGACCTTCACCTACCTGCCCCCGGAGGAGGCGATCTCGACAGCGGAGAGCCTGTTGCTGGAAAACGCCCCGTCCGGCCGCGGCGCCGAGGGCATGTACCGCGCGGCTTTGGCCGGATTTCTCGCCACGGTCCGTCAGATCGCCGACATCCTGGCCGCGATCATGCCCGAGGTGCGCGAGCTCGACGACGACGAGACCCTGACCTACCTGCACGGCTGCATCTCGACCAAGCGCCACTATGTGCGCGCGCCCGACACCCCGGCCTATCTCGACGCCTTCCTCTGCGACGACGACTTCCAGGGCGGGCTGTTCCCGCGGCTGGGCGGCCAGTACGTCCGCACCATCTCGGTGCGCGCCTATCCCACTACCTCCTCGCCCGGCCTGCTCGACCGCCTCAATGAGCTCGGCGTAAGCTATCGCTGGACCTGCCGGTTCATGCCACTGGACAAGGAGGACGCCCGCCAAGCCGTGTCCACGGTGCGCAAGCGTTGGTTCGCCAAGCGCAAGGGTGTGATGGCGCTCCTCAAGGAGGCCATCACCCGCGAGCCGTCCCAACTGGAGGATCCCGACGCCACGGCCAAATCGGTTGATGCGGACGCCGCGCTGGCCATCCTTGGCGGCGACTACGCCTCGATCGGCTTCTTCACGCCGACGATCACGTTGATGGACGCCGACCCGGACCGGCTCGCGGACCGGGTGCGCGAGGTGGAAAGCGCCATCAACCGGGTGGGGTTCGTCTGCAAGGTCGAGGACGTCAACGCGGTCGAGGCCTGGCTGGGTTCCTTGCCGGGCCAAGCCTATGCCGACCTGCGTCGGCCCCTCGTGTCCTCCCTGAACCTCTGCGACATGATGCCGATTTCGGCGATTTGGCCTGGGCCATCGCGCAACGCCCACCTCAGCGCCGAGTGCTCCAAGCGCGGCCACCCTGGCGCCCAGCCGCCCTTGATGTCCGCGCGCACCGCCGGGACCACGCCATTCCGCTTCGACCTGCATCAGGGCGATGTCGGCCACACCATGATCGTGGGGCCGACCGGGTCAGGCAAGTCGGTGCTGCTCAACACCATCGCCATGCAGTGGCTGCGCTACCCCGAGGCCCAAGTCTTCTATTTCGACAAGGGCGCCAGCTCGCGGGCGTCCACTCTCCTGACCGGCGGGCAGTTCTTCGTCCTGGGCGGTGACCAGAGCGACCTTGCCTTCCAACCGCTGGCCGACATCGACAATCTGGAGGACCGCACCTGGGCCCAGGAATGGGTGCAGGACATCGTCGCGGCCGAAGGCGTCGAGATCACGCCCTCGGTGAAGGAAGAAATCTGGGGCGGGCTGAAGAACCTCGCCGCCAGCCCCGGCGAACAACGAACCCTGACGCTCCTGGCCGCCACCATCCAGGACCAGGCGGTCAAGTCGGCGCTGCTGCCCTACACCCTCTCTGGCCCGCACGGCCATCTGCTCGACGCTCAGGACAACACGCGGATCAGCGTTCGCTGGCAGACCTTCGAGATGGCAGAGCTGATGGGGTCCAAGGCCGCCCTGCAACCCGTCCTGACCTACATCTTCCGCACGCTGGAGCGCCGCTTCGACGGCCGCCCGACGCTGCTGGTGCTGGACGAGGCGTGGCTGTTCCTCGATCAGGGCGCATTCGCGGCGAAGATCCGCGAGTGGCTGAAGACGCTGCGTAAGTTTAACGTCGCCGTGGTCTTCGCCACCCAGAGCCTGGCCGACATCGCCCGGTCCTCGATCGCGCCTGCGCTTATTGAATCCTGTCCGACCCGGATCTTCCTGCCCAACCCGGACGCGCACACGCCGCAGATTGCCGAGCTTTACGCGGCCTTCGGCCTCAACGCGCAACAGCTGCGCCTCGTCGCCAGCGCCACGCCCAAGCGCGAGTACTATTACCAGTCCTCGGCCGGGGACCGCCTCTTCGAGCTGGGGCTGGGCCCCATCGGCTTGGCGGCCGTCGGCGCCTCCTCGCCCGGAGACCAGAAGCGGGTCGATGCGGTCCGCGCCGGCGACGAGCCCTTCGCGGCGGGATTCTACCGCGCGCAGGGGTTGCCGGAAGTTGCGGACTTCCTGCGACGCGATCGCCCCGCGAGGGTGGCGTGAGCGCCGCCCCGGCAGGTCCGGAGACGCTCGACGCGCCCCTGACCCCGGCCGAGTTCGCGCGTCTGCGAAGTGTCTCCACCCGCCTGCCCCTGGCCTGGACCTCGACGCCACGACGGCGGCGCCTGCTGTTTCTGGGCCTAAGCGCGCCGGGCTTCCTCACGGTGTTCGCCATCCCGCTGCACCACAGCTTCGCGCTCCTGATCCTGGGCCTCGCCGTCTTTGCCTGCGCCAGCCTGTTCCGCCAGCGCACAGAGCCGGTGTTCGCCCGCGCCGAGGCGGCCGACGTCTGGCCGCCCCTGTCCCCGTCCCGTCCCTGAAGGAGCTCGCCATGCGCCCTCGCCTCTTGCTCTCCACCGTCGCCCTGACCTTGGCGATGGCCATCGCTGCGCCACCCGCCGCCGACGCGCAGATGGCGGTGATCGATCTGAAGTCGATCTACCAGGCCGAGCAGCAGGTCTCCCAGGGACTGACGCAGATCCAACGGCTCGAGTCGCAGCTCTCCAACCAGGCGCTGATGCTGCAGAAGATGGAGTCCGACTTCACCGCCCCGGTGATGGCGATCGAGGGCCAGGCAAGAT
>CAXTRP010000023.1:15039-15394 GCA_964246615.1 uncultured Caulobacteraceae bacterium
ACCCGTCTGGCATGCCGGGCGCCAATCTCGCCACCACTCAGGCCTCGATCGCCCAGTGGCGCCAGCAGAACAGCCTCGCCGTGCAGCAGGCGCTGCAGGTGCAGAACCAGATCGCCCAGACCCAGGCGACTACGGCGTCGCAAGTGAAGGGCGCCGTCGCGGCGTCACAGACCGCGCCAGGTCAGACCGCCGCGATCCAGGCGACCAACCAGCTCCTGGCCACCGCGACCGCCCAGCTCACCCAGCTGCAAAACCTCCTGATCACCCAGGCGCGCGCCGAGCAACTGATCGCTGCACAGGCGCAGGCATCGCAGGCGACCGGCGCCGCCGACAGCCAGCGGTTCTGGACTACCCC
>CAXTRP010000023.1:15432-16514 GCA_964246615.1 uncultured Caulobacteraceae bacterium
TTGAGCCGCGTGCAGAATCCCGGGCAGCTGTGATGCGGGTTCTTCGCCCGCTCCTGGTGCTGGGCTTGGCGGCCCCCGCCCTGGCGTCCTGCACCCAGCCCGAACCCGATCATGACGTCGCCTACTACCGCGACCATCCGGACGTGCGCGCGACCAAAATGGCCGCCTGCCAGAACGACCGCGGCCGGCATGCGGCGAGCTCCAACTGCATCAACGCCCTGGCCGCCGACAGCGCGGCGACTTCGCAGAAATTCTGGACCGCGCCCAAGCTCGCGCCGCGCGTCCAGAACCCCGGCAAGCTTTAGGACTGCCCGCCCGTGGCTACCGCCGATCCCGCCGTCCTCGACGACTTTCTCAACAAGTTCAAGACCCAGGTCGATGCGGGTTTCGGGCTGATCCAGGGGGATGTCTCGGGCGTCTTGGCGACCTTGGTGGTGATCTCCATCACCATCACCGCGGTGCTCTGGGCGATCGACGAGAACCAGAACGTCCTAGCCTCCCTGGTGCGCAAAGTGCTGCTGGTCGGGTTCTTCGCCTGGCTGGTCACCCAGTGGCACAGCCTGTCGACGACCGTGGTCAACGGGTTCGCCGCCCTGGGCTTGAAGGCCGGCGGCGGCTCGATGAGCGTCTCCACCTTCACCACCTCCCCCTCGCAGATCGTCATGGCCGGCATCAAGGTGATCGCGGGCTTGATGCAGTATGTGCAGAAGATCGCGCCGGGCCCGATTGAGTTTTTCGCCCATATCGACGTGGTGATCATGGCCGTGGTGGCCGCGATCGGCATCCTCATCGCCTTCGTGATCCTGGCGGTCGAGATCGTCGTCACGATCATCGAATTCCACATCGTCACCCTCGTGGCTTTCGTCACCATCCCGTTCGGAGTGTTGACCCAGACCTCGTTCATGAGCGAGCGGGCCATCGGCTATGTGGTCTCGGTGGGCATCAAGCTGATGGCGCTGGCCATTGTCGTCAGCCTCGGGACCACGGTGTTCGACACCTACACCGTCTCCCCTGACCCCGGCATCGGCGAGGACGTCGGCCTGCTGTTGGCGGCCGTGGTGATGGTCATGCTCGCCCTGAAG
>CAXTRP010000024.1:0-16352 GCA_964246615.1 uncultured Caulobacteraceae bacterium
CAGTCCGCGAGCATGGCAGGCTTTCAGTGCCGATCAATGTCTTCACGATCGGCGCTCAGGACAGCGCATCGCGGCGGCTTTGGGTCGCCAGCACGTATTGAGCCCTCTTCCGGGAACTCGCCGTTCAGCCTGAGCCAGGCTCTCGGCCCGGAAGCGGACCGTCCCAACCCGTGCTTAGGATGGAAAGACGACTCAACCTCGCACCCTTCTTCGATCTACAATCCAAGACCTAAAAGCGATACCGCAGAAGAAGGTCGACCAAACCAAGGTCGATGCGAGGTGGCTGTGGCGCACCTGATCCGGAGCAACGATGCCCATCGCCAGTAGACCCAAGGCTGATAAAGTCATTCGCCAACGAATGTTCGCGCGACCTAGCGCACTCGTCGGAGCCATAAGAGCTGCCACGAGACAGACACCTGCGGCGATCCAGATGACGATCTGTAGTAGAAGATAGTTCATGCTGAGCATCCGCCCTCAGAAACACGTAAACTCGGCGACGGCGTGCTGGCAAGGTATCTTGGCGGAGCGGCAGCTATGGGTCGAAAGCGCAGGCGCGCCAAGGTCCAGAAACTCACGGTCCCGGAAAGCAGCCCTGGTCACATGGCGAGCTTCTGGCGAATGCGCGATGACACGTTGGAACCGATAGCCGACCCGTGACCGAACGCAGCCGCATCGAAGTCTAAGAAAGCGAGCTTCCGCTGGCTGCGTCGTCCTTCCGCCTCGTCCTCACACCGCTCTTGGCTGGCTGACGCCCCAGGAATATGTTGCCGCCCAGGTCGCTAGAGCAGCCGAATGAACGCCGGATACCCACCCTGAAGCTGGATGAGAAACCGGGGGACCGTCAACGCCTCTGCCACCATATAGGAGCGATGGATGCTATCGTGGGTCCGCTGAGGATTGATCTTTCGCATCGGTGGTTTGCTGGTAAGCCGACGTGGCGGTTCTCGGGCGCGGCTCAGGTCGAGGCGGTGAACGCCGTCCCATCAGAGCGGCGTCGCGTCATCTGGGGGTGGCTCCGACTCGTCGAAGCCGCGCTGAGATCCGCGCGACATGGGGTGCGTTTGAGCGGCGCGCTTGCTTCACGCCGTCAGAGCACGCCCAGCATCTCCGCCACCAGGGGGTGGCGCACGATGTCCACGTCCTCCAGCCGCACCACCGCCACATCGGCCAGCCGCTCAAGTCGTTCGGCCGCCTGGGCCAGGCCGGAGATGCCCGGCAGCAGGTCCGACTGGGCCGGATCGCCGGTGATCACCATGGTGGAGTTCCAGCCCAGCCGGGTCAGCAGCATCTTGAGCTGGCCGTAGGTGCAGTTCTGCGCCTCGTCGATGACCACGAACGCGTTGTTCAGGGTGCGTCCGCGCATGAAACCGATGGGGGCGATCTCGATCAGGCCCTCAGCCATCAGCGCGCGCACCCGCTTCATCGACAGCCGGTCAGACAGGGCGTCGTAGAGCGGGCGCAGGTACGGCGCGAGCTTGTCCTCCATGTCGCCGGGCAGGAAGCCAAGGGTCTCGCCGGCCTCGACCGCCGGGCGGGAGAGCACGATGCGCCCGATCCGGCCGGCCTCCAGCGCCTCCACGGCCTTGGCGATGGCCAGGTAGGTCTTGCCCGTGCCGGCGGGACCCAACGCCATCACCAGGCTCTTGGCGTCGACGGCCTCTAACAGCCGCGCTTGGCCGATGGACTTGGGGCGCGGCGTCTTGACGTAACTCTGGTCCCGGGGCGCTTCGTCTCGGGGCTGGCCCATGGGAGACCAAGTCCGTTCGAGCGGCAGGCGGCGGATCTTGCCGTCATCGCTGGCGAAGGGGTGCTCGAACTGGCTGGCGTCCAGTTCGCCGTCGCGTACGAGACGCTTCAGGGCGCGCTTGGTCATGGAGTCCTCCATTCAGGGCAACACAGGGGACAAGAAAAAAGGACGCGGCCCGAAGGCGGCGTCCTTGGCGAAGAGGGAGGTGAACGACGGCGCCCGAGCAAGTCCGGGTGGGCCAGACGATTTCCGACGCCGTGATGCGCTCACGCCCACCTCATGGAGGCGATTCGCGGCCGATGCGAATCGCTGCACCTGATGATGCTAGCAGGGGGTTGCCCGGGGGTTAAGCTGCTCGCCTGCGACAGTTGTTCCAAGCGTTGAAGCTTTTATGACGGTTAGATCGACGCGCACAAGATCACCTGAATAATCAGTCGGTGTCGACTGCTGTTCAGGCGGCGCCTCATCGTTTCGCAACCTTGGCGGCGAAGCCGATCTGGATAGGCGCAGACCAAAGCGCCGTTATTGGCTGGCCGCCCCCCAAAGTTTGCGGAGCTCCCGGTCGCGGGCGGGGTCGAGGTTGAACCAGGCGGCGTGGTCGAGCGGCGCTTCCACCACCAGAAGGGCGTCCTCTGCACCCAGCCGCCGGGACAGCAGGTTGCGCAAGTTCGCCGCACCCGTCCGCGCCTGAACCAGCCATAGCCCCGGACGGATCGCCAACGTGGGCCCAAAACCGCCAAGCGCCGTGCCGAAGTCCTTTGCGACCGGCCCGGAAAGTTGCGCCCATACGAGCAGTGCTCGCAGAGGGCCGGCGTGCGCCGCCGCCGCAGCTTCCGGGATCGCCGCCGGGGCGTGCGCCGCCTGTGGCGAGGGTTGGACGGCCAAGGCCAGCGAGCCCGAGGCGGTCGGGCGGGGAGCCTGGATAGACGCAGGCGCCGAAGCGGCGGCTTCGGCCGCGCCCGGCTTGAACAGCGGTGCGAACTCCGCGCTCGCTTCGGCAGGTGCAAAGGGACCCGCCGCCCACGGCGAGACAGCCGTTCCCGGCCCCACCCGGCCCTCCGCCACGAAGCCGGCGACGCGCGCCTCAGGGTAGGGACCCCAGACGCCGCCCGCAGCCTTGACGTACCACATGTGCGATGACGGATCGGCCACGGTGACGCACTCCCGCCCTCAGCGAATCTGTCGCTAGCTTGCCCTGAAACGCGCGTCTGCGACATGGCCATGCGCGAGAGCGTGGCCGCAGGAGATGAGGATGTCCGACCTGGGGCCGACCCTGACCACCGAGCGGCTGGTGCTGCGGCCCCCCAGGGCTGAGGACTTCGAGGCCTGGGCCGCGCTGATGGCCGACGAGGCGAGCGCCCGCTTCATCGGCGGGGTCCAGCCTGCACCCGTCGCCTGGCGGTTCATGGCCGCTATGGCGGGGTCGTGGGCATTGCACGGCTTCGGAATGTTCAGCGTGCTTGACCGCACCGATGGCCGTTGGCTTGGCCGCGTCGGCCCCTGGCGCCCCATGGGGTGGCCTGGGACCGAGGTAGGCTGGGGTCTGGCGCGCGCAGCTTGGGGCCAGGGCTATGCCCGCGAGGCCGCCATCGCGGCCATGGACTGGGCGTTCGAGCATTTGGGCTGGGCTGAGGTGATCCACTGCATCGACCCGGAGAACCATCCCTCCGCCGCCCTGGCGAAGCGCCTCGGCTCGCGCAACAGGGGCCTCAGCGCCATGCCGCCGCCGTTCGAGACCCAATGCGTCGACATCTGGGGCCAGAGCGCTGCGGAGTGGCGAGCCCGCCGCGCGGCCTTGTAACGCGGCGCCTCAGAGCGTAGGTCCACGGCCTTCCTGCACTCGGGTCGAAGAAGATTTAGGAGAACGCGATGGGCTATCGCGTCGCCATCGTTGGCGCCACAGGCAATGTCGGCCGTGAAATGCTGGTCATCCTGGACGAGCTGAAGTTCCCGGTGGACAAGCTGCACGCCGTGGCCTCGCGGAAGTCCATCGGGCTGGACGTCGAGTTCGGCGACCATGTGGTCAAGTGCGAGGACATCGAGGCTTTCGACTTCTCCAGTGTCGACATCGTGCTGATGTCGGCGGGCGGCGAGGTCTCCAAGGCCTGGTCGGAGAAGATCGGGCGCGCTGGCCCGGTGGTGATCGACAACTCCTCCTACTGGCGGATGCATCCGGATGTGCCGCTGATCGTGCCCGAAGTGAACCCCGACGCCATAGTGGGCTTCTCCAAGAAGAACATCATCGCTAATCCCAATTGTTCCACAGCACAGTTGGTCGTGGCGCTGAAGCCCCTGCATGACGCGGCGAAGATCACGCGGGTGGTGGTCTCCACCTACCAGTCGGTCTCAGGCGCGGGTAAGGCGGCGATGGACGAGCTCTGGACCCAGACCAAGAACGTCTTCGTGTTGGGGCCGACGGACCCCAAACTGTTCACCAAGCAGATCGCCTTCAACGTCATCCCTCACATCGACAGCTTCATGGAGGACGGCTACACGAAGGAAGAGTGGAAGATGACCGCCGAGGTCAAGAAAATCCTCGATCCGGCCATCAAGCTGACCGCCACCTGCGTGCGCGTCCCCGTGTTCGTCGGCCACTCGGAGTCGGTGAACGTCGAGTTCGCCCGCGAGCTGGACGAGGACGAGGCGCGCGACATCCTGCGCGAGAGCCCCGGCGTGGTGGTGATCGATAAGCGCGAGGACGGCGGCTACATCACCCCCAAGGAGAGCCAGGGCGAGTTCGCCGTCTATGTCAGCCGCATCCGGACCGACCCCACGGTGGAGAACGGGCTGGCGTTCTGGTGCGTGTCGGACAACCTGCGCAAGGGCGCCGCGCTCAACGCCGTGCAGATCGCCCAGCTGCTCGACCAGCGGGGCCTGCTGGTGAGGGAGCCCGCATGACGACGGCGTACGACTTCACGGCTCACGCTCTCGACGGCCAGCCGAAGCCGCTGGCGGACTATCGAGGTAAGGTGCTCCTGATCGTCAACGTGGCCAGCAAGTGCGGCTTCACGCCTCAGTACACGGGCCTTGAGGCGCTGCAGCGCAAGTACGCCCGGCAAGGCTTCGAGGTGCTGGGCTTTCCGTGCAACCAGTTCGGCGCCCAGGAGCCGGGAGACGCCGAGGAGATCAAGAGCTTCTGCTCGCTGACCTACGCCGTCAGCTTTCCTATGTTCGCCAAGATCGACGTGAACGGACCCAAGGCCGACCCGCTCTACACCTTTCTGAAGTCGGAGAAGCCAGGACTGCTCGGCACCGAAGGGATCAAGTGGAACTTCACCAAGTTCCTCATCGGCAGGGACGGCCAGGTCGCCGGCCGCTTCGCTCCCGCTGTGAAGCCGGAAGCGATCGAGGGTGATATCAAAAAGCTCCTGGCGTTTTAGAGTGGGATGATCCTGCTCAGCATCGTCCGCTCCAGGAGCCGGCGCTAACTCTTCACCTGACCGTCCGGTCGACCGGGATGCCATCGCCCGTGACGCCAGCCTTGTCGCTCATGGGCAGCCCATCGGCGGTGGTGCGGTGAGCTTTGTGGCAGGCGTTCAGCGCTGTGAACAGAACGATCAGCATGCTGGCGCGCGCGGGGAAGGTTGGCGCCTTTCCCGGTGCGGACGCGTCACGGCGCGCCCCGGCAGCCCTCCCCATCAGGCCGGCTCAGCTTCCTGGGTCAGGACCCGGGGCAGCTTGAAGGTCACCGTTTCGCGGGCGGTCTCCTCGGTGTCGATGGAGAGGTCGAAGCGGGCGGCGAGCCAGTCCAGCACACCCTCCACCAGCACTTCGGGGGCCGACGCGCCGGCCGTGAGGCCCAGGACCTTCACGCCGGTAAACCAGGCCGGGTCGATACAGCGGGCGTCGTCGATCAGCTTGGCGTCGCGCGCGCCCGCCTTCACCGCCACCTCCACCAGCCGCTGTGAGTTGGAGGAGGTTGCCGAACCGACCACCAGCACCAGGTCGCATGCCGCCGACAGGGCCTTGATCGCCTCCTGCCGGTTGGTCGTCGCATAGCAGATGTCGCGCCCGTGCGGGCCGACGATGTGCGGGAAGCGGGCTTTCAGGGCCGCCATGATGTCGGCGGTGTCGTCCATCGACAGGGTGGTCTGAGTAACGAAGGCGAGGTTCTCAGGATCGCGGGGCTGGATGGCCAGCGCGTCCTCCACCGTCTCCACCAGGCGGATGGCGTCTGTGGGGAGCTGGCCCAAGGTGCCATCCACCTCCGGATGGCCTGCGTGACCGATCAGGATGATCTCGCGGCCGGCGGCGTGGTGACGCTCGGCGTCCAGGTGCACCTTGGAGACCAGCGGACAGGTGGCGTCCAGGTAGAACATCTGCCGGCGTTCCGCCTCCGCCGGAGCGGACTTCGGTACGCCGTGGGCTGAGAAGACTACCGGGCGATCGTCAGGACACTCATACAGTTCCTCGACGAACACCGCGCCTAGCTTCTTCAGACGATCGACCACGTGATTGTTGTGCACGATCTCATGCTTGACATAGACCGGAGCGCCGTACTTGGCGATGGCCCGCTCTACGATCTGGATCGCCCGATCGACGCCTGCGCAGAAGCCGCGCGGGTTCGCCAGGATGACGGTGAGGCTCTGACGCTGCGGCGCAATGGCGTTCATGCCCCACAAATTAAGCCGCCTCATCGTCTCGCGCCAGCGCTGCCAAGGCTTTTGTGCGGGTGCGTGGCGGAACGGGCGCGGGCGGCTTCGTTGCGGGGGGGCGGCGATGGGCGTAGAAGGCTGAGACGCGCGCATTTCTCGCGCTCTCGCATCCCGGTGTCCCATGCGTCGCCCCATCACGCTCGCCTTGAGCGCTCTGCTGCTGGCGGGGCTGCCCCTGGCCAAATCCTACGCCCAGCGCCAGAGCGACGACGACCAGCGCCGTAGCGCCCAGGCGGAAGAGGACGACAAGAAGAAAAAGAAGGACAAGGAGTGGAAGACGGAACAGGCTCCGCTGCCGAGCGCCAAGAACGCAGGTCCGTGTCCCTTCACCAAGGTCCTTTATGACGCCAGCCGCTATGTGGAGTTGAAGAACGGACAGGAGGCGCCGGAGGCGGTGGGCTACACCGGCGAGATTCAGGGTCTTCAGGCCACCTGCGAGTACAAGGGGGCCGAACCCATCCGCGAGCACCTCGCGGTGGGCTTCGCTTTCGGCAAGGGCCCGATGGCCAAGGTGATGCACAAGGACTACCGCTACTGGGTGGCGGTGACGGTCCGAAACCTCGCCATCCTCGACAAGCAGTATTTCACCGTCGCCGCCGACTTTCCCAGGGGCGCCGATCGGGTGAACTACGTGGACAAGCTGGCGGACATCGTCATTCCGCGCGCCAAGGCGGGGGTGAGCGGCTCCAACTTCGAGATCCTCGTAGGCTTCGACGTGACGCCCGAGATGGCGGACTTCAACCGCTTGGGAAAGCGCTTCCGGGTGAATGCCGGCGGCGAGGTCGAGGTCACCAAGACGGCCTCTGCGGCGGGAACCAACAGCTCTAAATGAGTGACCTGAAAGGTCGGTTGACGCAGGCGGTCTCGGCCGCCTTCGCAGCCGAAGGTTTGGACGCGGCGCGCGCCGGCGTATCCGCGTCGGATCGGCCGGACTTGGCCGACTTCCAGAGCAACGGCGCGCTGGCCGTGGCGAAAGCCGCCCGCGCGAACCCGAGGGAGGTCGCAAGCCGTATCGCGGCGCGCTTGGCGGACAATCCCGATCTGGCGTCAGTGGAGGTGGCCGGCCCTGGGTTCGTGAACCTGCGGGTCGCCGACCGGCTGCTGGCGGAACGGACCATGGCGGTGGAAGCCTCAGGCCTCGCCGGTGCCGCGTCGGCTGACGCGTCGCGGCGGGTCATAGTGGATTACGGCGGCCCCAACGTCGCCAAGCCCATGCATGTGGGCCACCTGCGGGCCTCCATCATTGGCGAGTCGATCAAGCGCATCTTCCGTTTTCGCGGTGACGAGGTGCTGGGCGACGCCCACTTCGGCGACTGGGGCTTCCAAATGGGGCTGCTGATTACAGCCCTGGCCGATCGGGACCCGGCCTCACCGTTCCTGGCGGAGGGGGAGGGGCCTTTTCCGGTCGAGAGTCCGGTGACCCTTGAGGACCTGGAAGCGCTCTATCCCCCGGCGGCCGGGCGGGCGAAGACGGACTTGGCGTTGCGCGAGCGCGCCCGCCGGGCCACCGCCGAGTTGCAGGCGGGCCGCCGTGGCTACCGCGCGCTCTGGACCCACTTCGTGGCTGTGAGCCGCGCCGCCCTGCAGCGCGAGTTCCACGCGCTCGGCGTGGATTTCGACCTCTGGAAAGGCGAGAGCGACGCCGACCCCTTGATCGCCGGGATGGTCGAGGACCTGGCGACGCAGGGCTTGCTGGTAGAGGACCAGGGCGCGCGGATCGTGCGGGTGGCGCGCGAAGGCGACAAGCGGGAGCTTCCGCCGCTGCTGGTCGTGTCGTCGGAAGGGTCGGCCATGTATGGCACGACCGATCTCGCCACCATCGTGGATCGCCGGCGCAGCTTCGATCCCGCCTTGATCCTGTACGTGGTGGACCAGCGGCAGGCGGATCATTTCGAGCAGGTGTTCCGCGCCGCCGCGCTCGCCGGCTACGCTGCGGCCGGCGCGCTGGAGCACATCGGTTTCGGCACCATGAACGGGCTCGACGGCAAGCCCTTCAAGACTCGCGAGGGCGGCGTGCTGAAGCTGCACGAGCTGATCGCATCGGCCACGGAAAAGGCCCGTGAGCGGTTGCAAGAAGCCGGGCTCGGGGCCGAGCTGCCGGAGGCGGAGTTCGAGGCTACGGCGCACAAGGTCGCGGTGGCGGCGCTGAAGTTCGCCGATCTCTCCAACCATCGCACCACCAGCTACGTCTTCGACCTGGACCGCTTCACCAGTCTCGAGGGCAAGACGGGCCCGTACCTGTTGTATCAGGCCGTCCGCATCAAGAGCCTGCTCCGCAAGGCTGAAGCGCAAGGCGCGCTTCCCGGCGAGGTCATGGTGTCCGAACCCGCCGAGCGCGAACTGGCGCTGGTGCTCGACGCCTTCGCCACCGCCGTACAGGAGGCTTATGACAGGCGCGCGCCGAGCTTTCTGGCCGAGCATGCGTATCGTCTCGCCCAGACGTTTTCACGGTTTTACGCCGCCTGCCCGGTGCTGGCCGCACCGAGCGATGCTTTGCGCGCCTCGCGGCTGGCGTTCAGCCGCACGACGCTGAAACAGCTGACGTGCGCGCTCGACCTGCTTGGCATAGAAACGCCGGAACGGATGTAAGCCCGCGCCTGCGCGTTGCAGGGCGGCGAAGACAGGGGAGACGGTGATGCGCTTCACCAAGGACCACGAATGGGTGCAGGTCGAGGGCGACACCGCCATCGTGGGTATCAGCGCCTATGCCGCCGAGCAGCTTGGCGATGTCGTGTTCGTCGAGCTGCCGGAGGTTGGCAAGACCCTGAAGGCGGGCGACAACCTGGCGGTGGTGGAGAGCGTGAAGGCGGCGTCCGACGTCTATGCGCCGGTGGCCGGCGAGGTGATCGAAGCGAATACCGCGCTTGGCGATGCGCCCGAAACGGTGAGCGAGGCGGCCGAGAGCGGCGGCTGGTTCGCCAAGATCAAACTGGCTGATCCTGCACAGGCCGAGGCCCTGATGGACAGGGCCGCCTACGAAGCCTTCCTGCAGACGCTTTGAACCAAGGGGATCGGCGTGGTCCTAAACGGGGTTAGGCCCGCTTAGACACTTGCGCCTATACACTATTGCAATGGTGAAACCCCGCGCGGACATCGAGCGGAGCCGCAGCGCATGATCAAGCGTCTGCGCCGTTTGTGGCGCAACGTTCTGGTCGGCATCGGCTTCGTGCTGATCGTGCTGGGCCTGATCGGGGGCGTTCTGGTGCCTACGCACCTGCTCGCCTTCGTCATGGTGCTGGGATTGATCCTGGTGCTGCGCAACTCCATCCGTTGGCGGCGGAGGTTCATCGTGCTGCAGCGGCGCTTCCCCCGCTATGGCTATCCTCTGCGAAGGCTGTTGCGCGGGGAGGTGCTGCCGGTCATCTGGCACGAGGTGCTGCGCAGCGAGCGTTTCTTCCTACCGCGTCGCTGGCATCGGCTGAGGCGCTGGCGGATGGCGCGGCGTCATCGGCGGGTCAGGTCCGAGCGGTCCACCTAGGAAACGGACCGCCCTCGCCTCGTGTGACGCTCCCGGCTTGCGACGGAGTGAGCTGCCAGCGAAGCGCGGGCGCTGGCGGCCTAAGCCGCCTTCGGAGCGGCTTTCGGCGCGGCCTTTTTGCGAACGACGCGGGCCGGCTTCGGCGGCTTTCTGGAGTCACGATCGGCCATTTCCGCCTCGATCAAAGGCAGCAGCAGCACCGCCTGCTTCTGGCGGGCGCTCTCGGGCTCATCCTGGAGCCGCAGGGCGTTGGCCTTGAGGCTGGTGAGCGCGGTGTCGCTCATCGTGGGCAGCATGTCTGCGATGGCCATGGGGCCTCCGTGATGTGGGCGGGCGGGAAGAAGAGGAGCCGGCGCTAGGGTCGCGCCAGCCCCTGTGGAATCAGGCCGACTTCAGGTTGACGGCGCTTTCCTTGCCGGAGCGCTTGTCACGCTCGAGCTCGAAAGCGACGGTCTGGCCCTCGGCCAGAGAACCCAGGTCGGACCGTTCCACGGCGGAGGCATGGACGAACACGTCCTTGCCGCCGTCCTGCGGCTGGATAAAGCCGTATCCCTTGGTGGCGTTGAACCATTTCACAGTGCCGGTAGCCATCTTAGCCTCCATTGACATGAGCTTACGGGACGACCCGCAGCTATCGAGTCTGAAAGGTCGGCTAGAAGGATCCGCGCGCCTTGCGATACGGCCTAATGCGTTGCGCAGCAGAGATCGACAGCGACAATATAGCCGTAAACCCCGTTTTTCGCCAGCCTATTCTTGGAAGCGCCGCTTCCGTTAGGCTCAGATCGGCGGCGGTCAGGCGAAATCGCCCACGACCCGTCGCCACGGCCTCACCTCGACCACATCGAACAGCCCAGCGCGGGCGTAAGGATCCGCGTCGGCGAAGGCCTGCGCCTCGGCAAGGTCATCCGCCTCGATCAGGAGCATCGACCCCAGCGGGCCGCTATCGATGGGATCGAGCCAGGGGCCGCCAAGCTTAACTTTCGCGGCGTGTTCGGCGAGGTACGCCAGGTGCGTTGGCCGAATGGCAGCGCGCAGGTCGCGACTCCCTGGCTTGTCGGTGCAGAGGAGAAGGAACAGGGTCATGAGTGGGCGACCGCCTCCATGGTCAGGGCTTCCATCTTCAAGGGACGCGCAAGCAGGCCCTCGATCGCCGCCTCGACGCCGACCTCTCCCAAAGTGATCCGCGCCACCGCTTCACAGATGGGAACATCCACACCGAGCTGGGCGGCCAACGCCCGCACCGCTGGCGCCGATGCGAGGCCTTCGGCGACGGAGCGCTTGCCGGCGAGGGCCGCTTCCAGGGTTTCGCCTCGACCCAGCGCCAGTCCCAGGCTCATGTTGCGCGATTGTGGACTGGAGCAGGTCAACACCAGATCGCCCAGGCCGCAGAGCCCGGCCAGCGTCTCCGCCCGCGCGCCCATGGCGAGGCCCAGTCGAGTCATCTCCGCAAACCCCCGGGTGATCAGCCCGGCGTGAGCGCTGCGGCCCAGGCCACGGCCCTCCACCACGCCGCAGGCGATGGCCAGCACGTTCTTCACCGCCCCGCCGGCTTCCGCCCCTATGACGTCGTCGGCGACGTAGGGACGAAAGCTCGGCAGGGCGATGGCGTGGGCGATGGCGTCTCCAAGGCTTAGGTCGGCGCAGGCCAGGGTGACCGCGCAAGGCAATCCCCGCGCCACTTCGGCCGCGAAACTCGGGCCGGAAAGCACGGCGACCGGGTTGGGCAGGGTCTCGGCGAGCACCTCGCTCATCAGCCGCAGCGATCCCTGCTCCACCCCCTTGGCGCACAGCACGACGGGAACGCCGGCTGCGAGATGGGGCGCGAAACCGGCCAGGGTCGCGCGCATGTGCTGGGCTGGACAGGCGACCAGAACCAGGTCGGAGCCTGCAAGGTCGGGGGCCTCGGCCGTCGGCGCGACGGCGTCTTCCAGGCGGATGCCGGGAAGATAGAGCGGGTTCTCCCGGGTGCTCGCCATGGTGGCGGCCACCTCCGGCTCATGCGCCCAGAGCTGCACGGCCAGTCCCGCCCGTGCGCCGACCTGCGCGAGCGCCGAGCCCCAGGCGCCCGCGCCGATGACGCCCAGCTGCTTCATGACGGGCGGCGTCACGCCTTGGCGCCCTTGCGGCCAGCGACATGGGTGGGGTTCAGCCGGGCGGCGTCCGCGTCCAACGGCCAGCGCGGCCGGGCTGGGACGTCCCAGCCGTCGACGAGGCCGTCGGCCAGCCGCTCGGCGCCGGCCAGCGCGATCATGGCGGCGTTGTCGGTGCAGTAGGCGAGCGGTGGGGCTGCGAAGGCGAAGCCATGCTGCGCCGCCGCCGCCTGCAACCGCGCCCGGACGGCGGTGTTGGCCGCAACGCCGCCGGCCACCACGAAGAGGCGACCCTCGTCCCCCCTATCCTGGACATAGCTGACCATCGCGCGCGCGCTACGGTCGGCGAGTTGGTTGGTGATGGCGTCCTGTACGGCCAGCGCCAGATCGGCGCGGTCCTGCTCGTCACCGATCGTCTCGGCCAATCGAGCGGCCGCAGTCTTCAGCCCCGAAAACGAGAAGTCGCAGCCGGCACGGCCGAGCAGGGCGCGGGGCAATGTGAAGCGGCCTGGCCGACCGCCTCTCGCCAGCGTCTCCAACGCCGGGCCGCCCGGATAGGGCAGTCCGAGGCTGGCGGCGATCTTGTCGAAGGCCTCCCCGGCGGCGTCGTCGATCGTGGTCCCGAGCCGGCGCGTCCGCCCGATCCCCTCCACCGCGAGCAGCTGGCAGTGGCCGCCCGAGACCAGCAGCAGCAGGAACGGATAGGGTGCGTGGGCCGCCAGCCGAGCGGAGACCGCATGGCCTTCCAGGTGGTTCACTGCGACCAGCGGCAGCGCTCGCGCCAAAGCGATGGCCTTGCCCGCCGAAAGGCCAACCATGACCCCGCCCACCAGCCCGGGGCCCGCCGTCGCCGCCACGCCGTCGAGTTGGCCGAAATCCAGTCTGCTTTGCGACATGGCGTCGGCGATGATCGTGTCGATGATCTCCACGTGCGCCCGGGCGGCCACTTCGGGCACCACGCCGCCATAGGGCGCATGCGCCGCCACCTGGCTCGCCACCACCGAAGACAGGATGTCGGCCGGGCCGTGGCTTGCCACCCGCCAGCGCACCACCGCGGCGGCGGTCTCATCGCAGCTGGTCTCCACGCCGAGTACGGTCAGGATGGGCACGGGTGAGGTGGGGCTCGCGTTGCTGAGCCGGCTCCTGTACCAGCCGACGGTCAACATCGAGGTAGCCCCCCGCTCCCGCCCATGCAACCGACCGGCGCGCCAAGCCCTTCCGTCGCCTCATCTCTTGTGATGGCGGCGTGCGCCTTAGAGCTTGGACGCAGCTTGCCGGTCGCGGCGGCGGGCGACCCGCGCCTGCAGCCCCGATGATGGCCGGCTCTGAACCATGGCGTGTCTGGGTCACACGCGCCCAGCCGGGAGCAGACGCCACGGCCGCAAGGCTTCGTGAGCGAGGGCACTTCCCGATCGTCGGCAGCTTGCTGCAGGTCCGCGCCCTCGTTGACGCAGCCGTCTGCACGCAAGGGGTAACCACCTTGGCTTTCACGAGCGCAAACGCGGTGCGCGCCTTCGCCGCGACGTCTTCGGTCAGGGCCTTGCCGGTTATGGCCGTCGGCGCGACGACCGCGCAGGCGGCTCGAGAGGCTGGGTTCGCCGAAGTCGAGAGCAGCGATGGCGACGTATCCGCTCTGGCGGCCGACATCGTCAGAGCCAGGCCCGGCGGGATTGTACTGCACCCGTGCGGCGTTGAGACGGCGGGCGATCTCAGCGGCGAACTGGGCGTGGCCGGCGTTCGCTGTGAAAGCGTGGTGGTGTACGAGACGCTCCCTGTCCGGATCGTCCCATCCGGCGTCCTGGAAGCTCTGGCCGGCGCCGACCGCGGCGCTGTGCTGCTTCATTCTCCGAAGGCGGCCAGAGTTCTGGCTGAATATGCGGCGTCCGGGTCTGGGCTCGACGTAAGCCGACTTTCCGCGTTCGGTCTTTCGAGGTCGTGTCTGGCTCCGCTGGCTGACCTGTCGTTCGGTTCAGTCTGCGCCGCTGTCGCGCCAAGCGAGGCGGCGCTGCTGGAGCTTCTGGGATGAGGGAGGATGAACCGCCGCCCAAGCTCTTCACCCCTCTGTTTTGGGCGGCCATCGGGCTGGGGGTCGTGCTGATCCTGGCTGGAGCCGGGGTCGGGCTGCTTGGACCGCGTTGGCTGGCGCACCCTGATCGGCGGTCTGCGATCCACCACGCGCTTTGACAGCGTCCAGGGTGCGTGGCAGAGGAGCCGACCGACTGTTCCGAAATCTATAACGAGGTCCTCGTTGGCTAATCCCGATCTGGGGACAAAACAGGTCTGTCCCAATTGCCAGGCCAAGTTCTATGACCTGGGCCGCCGCCCGGCGACCTGCCCCAAATGCGCGACCGAATTCGATCCTGAGGAGGCCGTGCGCTCCCGTCGCGTGCGCGCCCGCGCCACACCACCCGACTACGAGGCCGATGAGGCGCCGGCGAAGGTCAAGGAACCCGACGCCGAGGAGGAAGGCTTCGAGGAAGCCGACGAGACCCCGGAGATAGACGAGGCTGTCGAGGCCGAGCCCGTGGAGGCCGACGAGGCTGAGGAGGGCGCAGCCGCCGGTGGGGCCGAACCCGACCTCGGTGTGGATTTCGAGGAGGAGGAGACCGCCGACCTGGACGCCGAGACCGAGGACGTTCCCTTCCTGGAAGAGGAGGAGGACGAGGCCTTCGGCGACGACGACATCGAGGGCCACGGCGGCAAGGACGAGGACCGCTAGAGCCTGCTACAGGGGGCTTGATCCCTGCAGGCCGCTGACTTAGACATCGCGGCCTTGCGGGGCCGACCCCCTGCTAACCCGACACTCTCGGGGCTATAGCTCAGCTGGTAGAGCGCTTGAATGGCATTCAAGAGGTCAGCGGTTCGACTCCGCTTAGCTCCACCAATAAAGGCCGTCCCTATCGTGGGGCGGCCTTTTTCGTGAGTGTTCCGGCGGACTGACGATGTCCGGCGGGGGTTGAAGGCGAGGTCAAGGCAGGTCAAAGGAGGCGCCCGCACCGTAGCGGGAGCTCCGGTTCAGGTTTTTGATGCAGGTCGATAGGTTCGACATCGAAGGTCCGCTGCTGCTGGCGCCTAAGCGGCACGGCGACGCGCGGGGCTTCTTCTCCGAGGTGTTCCGCAAGGACGTGTTCGAGGCGGCGGCGGGTCCGGTAGCGTTCGTTCAGGACAACCACTCCCGCTCAGAGCGGCGTGGTGTAATCAGAGGCCTGCACTACCAGGCGCCGCCTTTCGCCCAGGGAAAGCTGGTGCGGGTGACGCGGGGGGCCGTCTATGACGTGGCGGTGGACGTGCGGCGCGGCTCAGCCACATATGGCCGCCATATTGGGGTAGAGCTAAGCGAGGCGAACTGGCGCCAGCTGTGGGTGCCGCCAGGCTTCCTGCATGGCTTCTGCACCCTGACTGAGGACGTGGAGTTTCTCTACAAGGTCACCGCCTACTACAGCCCCGAGCATGACGGCGCGGTCGCCTTTGACGATCCGTCCATCAGCGTGCCCTGGCCCTTGGACGGCATTGAGCCGCTGGTGTCCGACAAGGATCGTCGCGCCCCGCGCCTAGCCGACATGCCGGCGGTGTTCTAGGACCATGACGTTGAGGAACAGCCATTTGACTTCGTTGCTGGTCGGCCACGCGTGAGGGGTATCATCTTGGCGGGGGGCAGCGGAACGCGGCTGCATCCCATGACGCTCGGCGTGTCCAAGCAGATGCTGCCTGTCTACGACCGGCCGATGATCTACTTCCCGCTCGCCACCTTGATGCAGGCAGGCGTGCGCGAGGTGCTGATCATCTCCACGCCCGTGGACCTGCCGATCTTCCAGCGCCTGTTAGGCGACGGGGCGCGGTGGGGGATCGAGCTGTCCTACGCCGAGCAGCCGCGGCCTGAGGGCTTGGCGCAGGCCTTCCACATAGGCGCGGACTTCGTTCAAGGCGGCCCATCTGCGCTGATCCTGGGCGACAACATCTTCCATGGAACAGGCTTGACCGCCCTGATGCGCGAGGTCCGGGCGAGGCCGCATGGCGCCAGCGTGTTCGGCTATCGCGTCGCCGATCCCGAGCGTTTTGGGGTCGTGGATTTCGATGAGGCGGGCCGCGCCCTGTCCATCGAGGAGAAGCCCACGGCGCCCAAGTCGCATTGGGCGGTGACCGGGCTGTACTTCTACGATGCGGCGGTGGTGGATATCGCCGCTGATGTGCGACCCTCTCCGCGCGGAGAGCTGGAGATCACCGACGTCAACCGCGTCTATCTGGAGCGGGGCGAACTCAGCGTCTCACGCATGGGCCGGGGCATGGCGTGGCTCGACAGCGGCACGCCGGACAGCCTGATCGAGGCGGCGAGCTATGTGCGCGCCCTGGAGAACCGCCAGGGCGAGCGCATCTCGTGCCCC
>CAXTRP010000025.1:0-3949 GCA_964246615.1 uncultured Caulobacteraceae bacterium
CTGCCGCTGGACGAGCTGCTGGCTGAGCTTATCCCCACGTCTGCGGAACGCACCCTGTTCTTGCTGCGAGCAGGCGTGAAGGACGAATCGTCCCCAGATGAGACGCAGGGTTACAATTGACTCTCCTCGCGTTTGAATCCGTTGGCGTCCGGCGTACGATTCGTCACGGTGGAGTTGTAAGCTTGCGGCGACTGTGTCTTTTCAAGCGCTGCAGTAGCGTGCAGGCCGATCCGGCGGGTCGCACATCAGCGAGGGCCAAGTGATGAACAGCGTGCACGACAAGCTGAAGAAGGTCCGCAAGCCGCGGGTCCACATCACCTATGACGTGGAAACCGAAGGCTCGGCCGAGGTGAAGGAGCTGCCCTTCGTCGTCGGCGTCATGGGCGACTTCTCCGGCGACCCCACCGAGCCGTTGAAGCCCCTGAAGGACCGCAAGTTCATACAGATCGACCGGGACAATTTCGATCAGGTGCTGCGGCGCATGGCGCCCGGCTTGAACGTGCGGGTGGAGAACACGCTCAAGGGCGACGGCAGTGAGATGCCCGTGCAGCTGAAGTTCGAGTCCATGGAGGACTTCGAGCCTGGCCGCATCGTCGAGCAGGTGGAGCCGCTGCGCAAGCTGATGGCCACCCGCAACAAGCTGCGCGACCTGATGACCAAGGCCGACAACTCGGAAAAGCTGGAGTCCTTGCTTGAGCAGGTGCTGCAGAACCAGGGCCAGATGGAAGAGCTCGCCAAGGAACTCGGCGCCTCCGCGCCCGAGAAGGAGTGACCGCGATGGCCGACGCTTCCCGCGCCAAGGGCGCCGCCGCCCAGACCGTCGTCACTGACGCGCCGGGCGCCAGCCTGCTCGACCAGGCGATCAGCGCTACCCGAGCCACCGAACCGCAGGAGGTGCAGGACCTGCTGCGCGCCCTGACCGCGGAGGCCACCCGCGGCACGGTCAGTTTCTCGCGCAACTTCACCCTGACCATCAAGAAGGCCATCCAGGCCATCGACCAGCAGATGTCCACCCAGCTGGCTGAAATAATGCACAACGAAAAGTTCAAGGCGCTGGAGGGCAGCTGGCGCGGCCTGCAGTACCTGGTGATGAACTCCAACACAGGGCGTGATATGAAGATCAGGGTGCTGAACGCGCCCAAAAAAGATCTTGCCCGAGATCTGTCGAAAGCGGTCGAGTTCGACCAGAGCACGCTGTTCAAGAAGATTTACGAAGGCGAGTTCGGCACGCCTGGTGGCGAACCTTATGGCGCGCTGATCGGTGACTACTACTTCGGCGCCGATCAAGAGGACATCGAGCTTCTGCGCAATGTCTCGGGCGTCGCGGCGGCGGCGTTTGCGCCCTTCGTGGCGGCGGCCGGTCCTTCGATGTTCGGCTTCGAAAGCTTCGAGGAACTGTCCAAGCCGCGCGACCTCTCCGATCGCTTTCAGACCACCGAATATACCAAGTGGCGCGGCTATCGCGAGAGCGAGGACGCCCGTTTCGTCACCTTGACCATGCCTAGGGTTCTGGCGCGCCAGCCTTATGGGGAGGGGTCGCGCTCGGTGGACGACTTCGCCTACGAGGAGGCGTCGCACGACGCTCAGGGCAACCCGCTGCCGATGGCGCACGACAACTATTGCTGGATGAACGCAGCCTATACGCTCGGTGCGCGCATGACGGACGCCTTTGCCGACAGCGGCTGGTGCACCGCCATCCGTGGTGCGGAAGGCGGCGGCAAGGTCAACGACCTGCCCACCCATGTCTTCATGTCCGATGATGGCGACATGAGCGAGCAGTGCCCGACCGAGATCGCCATCACGTCACGTCGTGAGAAGGAACTGTCCGACCTCGGCTTCCTCCCGCTCTGCCACTACAAGAATACCGATTATGC
The DNA here is from genome assembly GCA_964246615.1 of uncultured Caulobacteraceae bacterium. GTDB lineage: Bacteria > Pseudomonadota > Alphaproteobacteria > Caulobacterales > Caulobacteraceae > CAHJWH01. Next base: position 1,875 of record CAXTRP010000025.1, read on the forward strand.
GGTGTTCTTCGGCGCCCAGACAACGCAGAAGCCGAAGAAGTACGACCGCCCGGAAGCGACAGAAAACGCCGCTATTTCGGCGCGTCTGCCCTACATCATGGCCACGTCGCGCTTCGCTCACTATTTGAAGGTGATGGCGCGTGACAAGATCGGCTCCTTCATGGAGGTCGAGGATTGCGCCAACTGGCTGAACCGCTGGATCATGAATTATGTGAACGCGGCCGAAGGCGGCGGCCAGGAAATTCGCGCCAAGTATCCCCTGCGTGACGCGCGGGTGGAGGTCACGGCGGTTGCAGGGTCGCCCGGCAGTTACAACGCCATCGCTTATCTGCGGCCCTGGCTGCAGATGGAGGAGTTGACGGCGTCGCTCCGTCTCGTTGCGCGCATCCCGCAGAAAGCGTGACGCTCGAGCTGCTCGCTCGGTCGGCGGCCACAACGGAGGCCCTGGCCGAAGTCCTGCCAACGGCGCGTCAACCGACGCCTCTCGGTGAGCGCATCGGCCTTGCCGTCCAGTCGCCGGAAGACGCCGCCGAGCTGGACGCCTTCATGCGGGCCGAGTCGGCTCAGGCGATGGTGCTTTGGTTCGGCCCAGATCGGCTGGCGGGGGCAAACGCTGCGCGCCTGCGACGCCTAATCGACCGGGCGCTCGCCGAGATCGACGTCGAGCTGTCGCGCGCCTGCGACGCCATCCTGCACCATCCCGCCTTTCAGGGCCTGGAGTCGGCCTGGCGCGGGGTGCACTGGCTGACCGACACCCTAGGCGCCGATGGTATGACGCTGCTCCGCCTGCTCGACTGCCGCTGGGGCGAGCTGACGCGGGACCTGGAGCGCGCCGCGGACTTCGACCAGAGCACGCTGTTCCGCCTGGTCTACGAGGAGGAGTTCGGCATGCCGGGCGGCGTGCCCTTCTCGCTGCTGGTCGGGCTCTACGAGGTGCGCCACAAGCCGGGGCGCGGCCGCGCCACCGACGACGTTTCGGCGCTGAGGGCGCTCAGCCGGGTCTGCGCCGCCGCTTTCGCGCCCATCGTGCTGGGCGCATCCCCCGCCCTGTTCGAGGTTGAGCGATTTGGGGAGCTGGACCTTCGTCAGTCGATCGCCGAGACCCTGTCCAGCATCGACCGCCGCCGCTTCCAGGCTTTGCAGCAAGGGTCGGACACCCGCTTCATCGCCTTGGCCGCCCCGCGCGTGCTGCTGCGTACGCCCTACCGAGGGCGCGAGGTGGGCGACTGCGGCTTCGCCTACGAGGAGCGGGTGCGGGTCGGCGGCGCCGACCAGCTCTGGGGCGTTGCGGCGCTCGCGGTGGCGCAGGTATGCATCCGCGCCTTCGACGACCACCGCTGGCTCGCCGCCATTCGCGGCACCGTGGAGGACCAGCTCGACGCAGGCGTGATCTCGGGCCTGCCCCACGCCGATTTCGCCACCGACTCTTCCGGCACGGCGCTGAAGTCCTCGCTGGAGGTCAACATGTCCGGCGCCTTGGAGTCTGAGCTGACCAAGGCCGGTGTGATCTGCCTGCGCCGTTGCAAGGATACGCCCTACCCAGCCTTGTTCAGCCTGCCCACCTTGCACCGGCCGAAGATGAACTCGAACGCGGAGATCGCGCGCATCAACGCTCAGCTCGGCTCGGTGCTGAACTACGTGCTCTGCGTCTCGCGGTTCGCCCATTACATCAAGGTGATCGGGCGCGAGTGGATCGGCTCGCTGAAGTCGGCGGAAGCCTGCGAGACCAAGCTGCAGAGCTGGCTCTACGACTACTGCAGCGCGGGCGACAAGCTGTCCTTCGAGATGAAGGCCCGTCACCCCCTGCAGGACGGCCGTATCACCGTGCGCGAGACGCCGGGCGCGCCGGGTTCGTTCGAATGCACGGCCTGGCTGAAACCGCACCTTCAGCTGGACCAGGCCATCGCCGAGTTCCAGCTGACCACCAACCTGCAGGGCGTGGAGCACGCGTTGTGAGGAGGCCATTCCCATGACCACGCCCGCAGAGATGATGCAGGCCGGCGACATCGCCGGCGCCCGCGCCGCCCTGGTGGAGGCGGTGAAGCGCGCGCCCGCCGACGTGGAGGCCCGATTCG
>CAXTRP010000025.1:3959-16271 GCA_964246615.1 uncultured Caulobacteraceae bacterium
GATTCGCCCTGGCGGAGACCCTGATCGTCCAGGGCGACTGGGAGCGCGTGGACAGCCACCTGGACCTCGTCAGCACCCAGGACCCCAGCTGGGCCGCCCTGGTGGCCCTGCTCCGCCAATTGCTCCGCGCCGCCCTCCAGCGCGAGGACGTGTTCGCCAAAGGGCGTAGTCCGGACCTCGTCACCCCACCCAGCCCGCAGATCGAGATGGCGCTCCGCATCCTGATGGAGGCTCGCAGCGGCGACGACGCAAGCGCCCTGCGCGAGGCCGCCGACGCCGACGCGCCGGTCCTGGCCGGGGTTTGCGACGGCCGCGCCTTCGACACCCTGCGCGACTTGGACGACCGCACCGCCGACGTGCTGGAGCTGCTCACCAGCACCGGCAAGTACGTCTGGGCGCCCTGGAGCGCCATCGTCTCCCTGGAGCTGCGTCCGGTGGAGCGTCCGCGCGATCTGGTCTGGCGCGCCGCCGAACTGGAACTGCGCGACGGTCCCACCGGCGTCGTCTACCTGCCCATGACCTACCAGGCGCCGCCCGCCGACCTCACCGACGCCCAGCGCCTGGGGCGCGAGACCGAGTGGCGGGAGTGGTCGGGCCTTACCTGCGGCCTCGGCCAGCGATGCCTGCTGATCGGCGACGACCTCGTGCCGTTTTCGTCGGTAGGTGCGCTGACGGTCACAGCGCCCAGCCAGGGCTGAAGGCCGTGCCGCCCCGCCGCGACATCGCCGAACTGCACGCAGGCTCTCTGCTCGACCGCCTGATCGATGACGAGTCTGACCGCCGAAGCGATGGCGCGCCAAGCTTCGCGCGCCTGAAGGACGGCCTGCGCCGGGACCTGGAGGACGTGCTGAACACCCGCCGTCGCTTCCTTCGGCCGCCAAAGGCGCTGGACCAGCTTGATCGCTCGCTGCTCGCCTATGGCCTGTCGGACTTCACGAACGAGTCGTTGAGTTCGCTCAGCTTCCGCCAGGATTTCAGCGAGGAGGTGGAGCAAGTCCTGCGTCGGTTGGAACCGCGGATCACCGTTCACGAGGTGCAGTTCATCGACAATGCTGATCCCCTTGATCGGCGTCTGCGCTTCCGCATCATCGGCGCGGTGCAGCTCGGCGGCGAACGCCAGTCGCTTTCCTTCGACAGCTACGTAGACCCCGTCGAGGGCGCCATCGTGGTACGGGACTAGCCGTGCTCGACGACATCCTGCCCCTCTACAACAGCGAGCTGCGCTTCATGCGCGAGCTGGCGCAGGAGTTCGCCGCCGCCAACCCCAAGATCGCCGGCCGCCTGCGCCTCTCTCAGGACAGCGTGGAGGACCCCCACGTCGGCCGCCTGATCGAGGCCTTCGCCTTCCTGAACGCCCGCATGCGGCTGAAGCTCGAGGACGACTTCCCCGAACTGACGGAGTCCATGCTTGGCCTGCTGCAGCCGCACTATCTGGCGCCCTTTCCTTCCATGAGCATCGTGCAGCTCGCCCCCCAGACCGACCAGTCCGGCCGCGCTCACATACCCGCGGGCCAGACCGTGGTCACCGAGGCCGTGGACGGGGAGCCGCTGACCTACCGCACGGGCTATCCGGTGGAGCTCTGGCCCGTCGCCCTGACCCACGCCTCGCTGTCAGGCCTGCCCTTCGTAGCGCCGCCCAACCCGCGGGCGAGCGCGGCGCAGGCGGTGCTGCGGCTGACGCTGACCTGTTCGGCCGGCGACGCGACGTTCACCCAGCTTGGGCTCGACCGGCTGCGGGTGCATCTGCACGGCGAGCCTCGCACCAGCCAGATCCTCTACGAATTGATCCTCGGCGGGACCCTGTCAGTAGCCCTGGCCGACAACGCGGTGGACATAGCCCCCGTGATCCTGGGTCCCGGCGCTGTGCAGGCGGTGGGTTTCACGCAGGCCGAACTGCTGTTGCCCAACCCGCCTGCGGCCGAGCCGGGATATGCGCTGATCCGGGAATATTTTGGCTTCCCGGAAAAGTTCCTGTTCTTCGACCTGGTGGGACTTGAGGCAAAGACCTTGTTGCAGGCCGGGCGGACCCTGGACGTCTTCTTCTATCTCGACCGGCACGAGCCGCAGCTTGAACACGCCATCGGCCCATCGGACTTCCGCCTGTTCTGCACGCCGATCGTCAACCTGTTCCCTGCCCAGGCCGATCCCATCCGGCTCGACCCTGGGCGCTATGAGCACCGCATCGTCCCCGACGCTCGGCGGGAGTCCACACTTGAAGTCTACGCTGTGGACAGGGTGAGCATCAGCGACCGGGCGGGCGACGAACAGCTGTATCGCCCCTACTTCTCCTTCGGCCAGCGCCAGTCCGGGCGGGAGGCGGTGAACCGGTTCTGGCATGCGGTGCGCCGGCCCAGCCCCTATGCCGGTGGGGGCGACGACGTCTTCCTGGTCACCACGGACGCGGACGGCCACGCGGCGGCGCAGGGCGACCACGTGGCGTCCATCGACATCACCGCCACCAACCGCGACGCAGCGCTGCGTCTGCCCTTCGGCGGCGGCCGACCACGCCTGACCATGCCCGCCACCGGCCAGGTGGGACGGTGCGAGGCGTTGATCGCGCCGAGCCGGCCGCTGCGCTCGCGCCGGGGGCGCGGCGCCTTGTGGCGGGTGATCTCGCACCTGTCGCTGAACCACCTGTCGGCGGATAATGCGGGCGGCCTGGACGTGCTGAAGGAGATGCTGAGCCTGTACGACAGCGCCGACAGCGCCGCCAGCCGCGGCGTCATCGACCGGCTGAGCCGGGTCGACACTCAGTCCGCGGTGGCGCGAGCGCCGGCGGGCGGGCGCATCGCTTTCGCCAGCGGCGTGGAGCTGACGCTGGAGTTCGACGATGCGCGCCTGTCGGGCTCAGGCGCATTCCTTCTAGGGGCGGTGCTGGAGACGGCGTTCGCCTCGTTTGCGGCGATCAACGCCTTCAGCCGAACCAATCTGCGGCTGAAGGGCGAGAAAGGACTGTGGCAGGCGTGGCCGGCGAGGACGGGGACGCGACGGCTGATCTGATCGCGCGCACGGCGGAGGCGCCCGGCGAGGCCGAGTTCTTCCAGACCGTACGCCTGATCCTGCGCGCCGCGCGCCGCGCCGGTCGCGATCGCGCGCGCGTGGGCCAGGAGACGCGTCCGAGCGCCGAACCGTTGCGCTTTCGCGCCGCCGCCGGCCAGCGCTTCCCCTCCACCGAGATCGTGGGCGCCAAGCTCGGCGAGGGCGCCAAGCCCGAGCTTACCGTGGCCTTCATGGGACTTACGGGACCGTCCGGCGTGCTCCCGGACCACTACTCCGATCTGGTGGTGCAACGCAGGCGGGCCCGCGATCCGGGCATGGCGGCGTTCTTGGACCTGTTCAACCACCGCACCATCAGCCTCTTCTATCGCGCCTGGGCCAAGCCGCGCCTGCCGGTCCGCTACGAGGAGGCGGCGAGCCCCCTGGACGATCCGTTCAGCCGGGCGCTGGCGGCGATCATCGGCTTGGGCCTGCCCGCTCAGCGCTCGCGGGCGGCGCTGGGCGATGGCGGGATGCTGGGCCTGGCGGGAATGCTGGGCCGCCGCGTCCGCTCGCCGGGCGCGGTGCAGCGGCTGGTCAGCGCGCTGTTCGACATGCCCGTGGCGGTGGAGGAGTTCCACGGCCGCTGGATCGACATCGCGCCGCTGGAGCGCACCCGGCTGGCGGCGCCCGCGCCGGGTGAGCGGTGCTATTCCGGGCTCGGCACCGAAGCGGTGTCGGGCATCCAGACCTGGGACGTCCAGAGCCGTTTCCGCATCCGGCTCGGACCGATGGACCTTGAGCAGTTCCAGGCCTTCTTCCAGCCGGACGGTCCCCGCACGCTGCTGAACCAGGTGGTGCGCGAGGCGGTCGGCCCGGCCGTAGAGTTCGACCTGCAGCTGGTGCTCAAGGCCGACGCCGTCCCGCCGCTGCGTCTGGACGACGCCACCCGGCCGGCGCTGCTCGGCCAGACCAGCTGGGTGGGCGAGCCGCAGGTGCGGCGCGACCGGGACGAGGCGGTGCTGGCGGCGGCGGGTGGTGACCACCGCCGATAAGACGGGAATGGTTGTCCGTCTCTTAGCCCGTCGCGCGTAAGGCGGCGTTGGCGATGGTGAGCTTGGCGAAGCTCCAGCCGCCGGCTGTCTGCTCGATCTCTTCAAGGGTGCGGCGCGCGCGGTCCACCTGCTCGCGGCGAGGCTCGCTCCAGCATGCGACGGCGGCGCTTGCGGCTTCGGCGTCTGTGCTGGCGTCGAGCTCCTTCGCCTGCTCGGCCACGGCGCGCGTGCGCCCGAGCTGCTGCTCGATCAGTTCCACGACCAAGCCGCGCAACGCCGCGCGCTCGTAGCCGTCGGCCGCCCGCACGCCCGCCGCCGCCGCGCGCAGGCGGTCGTAGCCGAAGGCCGAGCCCACCGCGCTGTACAGCCGCCCCACCGCCGTCGGACCCCAGCCAAGCGAGCGGGCCAGGTCCGACATGCCGAGAGCGCCGGTCAGGGCGCGCAGGCCTGCAATGCTGCGGGCCAGCTCCGGCGGCGCGCCTGCCGCAACGTAGTCGGCGGCGCGGGCCTCCAAGGCCTGGCGCTCGAAGTCGGAGAGCAGCTCGGCACCGCCCTGCTGCAGCGCATCCACCGCAGGGCGGTAGGCGTCGATCAGCGCTTGGACGCCAGGATTGCGTCCGCCGGTCCGCTGCGCCAGCCAATAGGTCTGGCCTCGCAGGGTGCGTGTGATCTCCTGATACAGCGCCGTCTGCGCCTGGGCGGGGATTCGGTAGTCCAGCGCGTCCACCGCTCGCCAGGCTTCGTCCAGCCGGAACACCTGGCGTGTGGTCTCGAACGCAGTGACCAGGGAGCCAGCGTCGCAGTCGAGCGAGGAGGTCAGGCGATAGGGGAAGGTCGGTCCCGCCTTGTCCACGATCAGGTTGGCCAGCACCGTGGCGATGATCTCGCGTCGCAGCCGGTGGCGGCGCATCTCGTCGCCGAAGCGGGCAAGGGGCTCAGGGAAGTAAGCCTCCAGCACACGCTCGAAATAAGGATCGTCCGACGCCTGGCTGGCGGCGATATCAGCCGACAGCTCCAGCTTGCCGTAAGCGGTGACCACGGCCAGTTCCGGCCGGGTCAGGCCACGTCCGGCCGCGCGCAGATCGGCGATGGCCAGCGTGCGGGGCAGGCCCTCCACCCCGCGGTTCAGCCGACCGCGGCCCTCCAGGTGCAGCATGAAGGCTTCCTGAGCGTCGAGTTCGGCCGGAGCATTGGCCAGCTGCAGGGACAGGTCCAGCGTCTGGTCGTAGTTGTGGGCCAGGACATGCGCGGCCACCGCATCGGTCATGCTCGCCAGGAGCGGACTGCGTTCGGTGGGGTCGAGCTTGCCTGCGCGCTCGGCCTGGCCCAGCAGGATCTTGATGTTGACCTCGTGATCGGAGGTGTCGACGCCGGCGGAGTTGTCGATGGCGTCGGTGTCGATGCGCCCGCCGCCGCGGGCGAAGGCGATGCGGCCGGCCTGGGTGAAGCCGAGGTTGGCGCCTTCCCCCACCACCGCCACGCGCAGCTCGCCGGCGTCGATGCGCACTGCGTCGTTCGCCTTGTCACCGGCCTCGGCCTGGGTTTCGGCGGCGGCTTTCACATAGGTGCCGATGCCGCCGAGATAAAGCAGCTCGGCCCGCCCCTTGAGGATGGCGCGGATCAGTTCGGCCGGCGCCAGCGCCTCGACCTCAAGGTCCAGCAGCGCCCTGACCTGGGGCGTGAGGGGGATCGACTTGGCCGTGCGCGCATGCACGCCGCCACCCTCGCTGATCAGGCTGGCGTTGTAATCCGCCCAGGAGGAGCGCGGCAGGTCGAACATCCGCCGGCGTTCAGCCCAGGAGGCCTCAGGATCCGGATCGGGGTCCAGGAAGATGTGGCGGTGATCGAAGGCGGCCACCAGCTTCATGGCCCGGCTGAGCAGGACGCCGTTGCCGAACACATCCCCGCTCATGTCGCCTACGCCGATGCAGGTGAACGGCTCGGTCGAGATGTCCTTGCCCATCTCCCGGAAGTGCCGCTTCACCGCCTCCCAGCAGCCCCGGGCGGTGATGCCCATCGCCTTGTGGTCGTAGCCTACCGATCCGCCCGAGGCGAAGGCGTCGCCGAGCCAGAAGCCGTAGTCGGCCGCCACCCCGTTGGCGATGTCGGAGAAGGTGGCCGTACCCTTGTCGGCCGCCACCACCAGGTAGGGATCATCACCGTCGTGGGCGACGACGTCGTCGGGCCGCACCACGGCGCCTGAGGCGTCCAGGTTGTCGGTGATGTCGAGCAGGCCCGAGAGGAAGGTCTTGTAGGCCCGCACGCCCTCCGCTCGCACCGCGTCGGCCGCGCCCCCACGGGGCAGCGCCTTGGGATAGAAGCCGCCCTTGGAGCCCACCGGCACGATCACGGCGTTCTTCACCTGCTGGGCCTTGACCAGGCCCAGCACCTCGGTGCGGAAGTCGTCGCGCCGGTCCGACCAGCGCAGGCCGCCCCGGGCGACGGGGCCGAAGCGCAGATGCACGCCTTCCACATGCGGCGCCCAGACGAAGATTTCACGATAGGGCTTGGGTGCGGGCAGGTCTTCCAACTCTGCGCTGGCGATCTTGAAGCTGATGTAGGGCTTGGACTCGCCGTCCTCACCGCACTGGTAGAAGTTGGTGCGCTGCAGGGCCTGCACCAGCCGGGCGAGCCGGCGCAGCACCCGGTCGTCATCAAGGCTTTCCACGGTCTGGAGCGCGCTGGTGATTCGGCCGAAGACCTCCGCCGCCCGCTTCTGGCGCTCCTGAAGCGAGGCCCGGACAGCGGGGTCGAACTTCACCTGGACCATGTCCAGCATCAGGCGCACGATCTCGGCGTTGGCGATCAGCGCCGCCACCTGGACGCCCTGGCTGGGGTCGAGCCCGCTCTGCTGGCGGTAGCGGGCGAGCGCACGCACCAGGGCCACCTCGCGCCAGCTGTCGCCGAGCTCCAGCACCAGACGGTTGAAACCGTCGTTCTCGGTCTCGCCGCGCCAGACCGCCAGGAAGGTCTGTTCGAAGGGGACTTGAACATCGGCGAAGACCAGGTGCTCGCCGCGCTCGTCCTCAAGCACGAACTCGTGCACCCAGGTGGCGGCGCGACGGCCATCGTCCAGGGTGCGGGTGATCGGAAAGCCCTCTTCGACCAGGGCCTTCAGGCCCATGTTCTCCAGGATCGGCAGCACCTCGGCCAAAGGCACGGCCTCGCCTAGGCGGTAGAGCTTGAAGCGGAAGCGGGTCCGGCTGTCGTCGGCGTGGCGAAAGGCGCGGATGCGCAGTCCTTGCGCCTCATCCATGCCCTCGACCACCGACAGGTCGAGCAGCGCCTCGGCCGCGTTGTAGTGATCCTGATATCCGGCCGGGAAGCCGTTGGCGTATCGGGCCAGGACCTCGCCCACCAGGCCGGGGGCGACGCCGCCGGCTCGGGCCGCGGCCTCGAAGCGGTCGGACCAGGTTCGCATCGCCTCGGCGATCTCAGCTTCCAGGGCGCGCTCGTCGGGGGCGGCGTGCCCGCCCGGCGGTATGGCGATGGTATAGCCGACGCGCGCCAAGGGCGGATCGGACAAGGTGGGCATGGCCGACCAGACGTGCCCGCCCCAAGCTCTGGCCATGATCTCGCCGGCCCGATCCTGGGCGTCGGAGCTGTAGCGGTCGCTGGGGATGAACAGCAGCGCCGAGACGAAGCGCTGGAGAGGGTCGATGCGGGCGAACAGCCGCACCCGGGGCCGGTCGTAGAGGTGCAGCACCCCCATGGCGATGCGGAAGAGGTCGTCCTCGCCGATCTGGAACAGCTCGTCGCGAGGGTAGGTCTCGACGATATAGCGGAGCCGCTTGCCGGTATGGGCGCTGGGGTTCTGGTCGGCGCGGGCCAGTACGTTGGCGATCTTGCGGCGCACCAGGGGCAGAGTGACGGCCGGCGCCTCGTAAGCCTCGGCGGTGAACAGGCCGACGAACCGAACCTCGCCGATGGGCCGGCCATCTGTGTCGTAGCGTTTGACCCCGACGTAGTCCATGTCGCCGCGCCGCTGCACCCGCGAGCGCAGGGTCGACTTGGCCACGGTCACCGGAAGGGTCTGCTCAAGGTGCAGGCCTAGCTCGGACGCCAGCACCGCCGGCTCGCTGGCTCGCCGCAGCACAGAACGGCTATGATCGCGCAGAACGCCCAAGGAATCCTCGGGCGTGTAAGTCGGCTCTTCCGCGGCATAGGCGCCGTCGGCCTCGCGAGGGTACTGGTAGATGCGAGCGCCCAGGAAGATGAAGCTGTCCGCCGGCAACCAGCGCAGGAAATCCAGGTGCTCCTGCGCGCCATAGGCGCCGAAGGGAGCATGTGCGTCCGCCAGCTCCCGGGCCGTGCGATCGGCCAGGGCGCGCAGGGCGTCGAAGTCGGCTACCGCGGCGTGGACGTCGCGCAGCGTTCGTTCGATTTCCTCCAGCAGAGACTGCCGACGATCCTCGCCCACGGCGCCTAGGACCACCAGGATGAGCGACTGCTCGATCTGGCGCCCGTCGGGACCCGCGGGAAGGCTCACCACCGGGTGGATCATGGCGCGTACATCGTGACCGCCCGCCGCCAAGGCGCCCATGACGCTGTCCACCAGGAAGGGAGCGTCGGGTTGGGCGATCTCCAGCACCTCAAGAGCGAGGTCGCGAGCGTCTGCGCCCAGCCCATGGCTCAGCTGCAAGCGAGGGCGCTGCGGCTCACCTTGAGCGGCGAACCGCCAGAACCGGGCTAGGATGAGGGCGAGATCATCTGGCCCCACGCCCGGCAGGTCTTCCGCCGCAATGTCTTGGACGGCCTGCTCCAGAAAGCGGGCCTGACCTGTGTCAAGTCTGTCCGTCCCGAGTTCGCGGGCGAAAGCTTGCGTAAGCTCGTGGTGCAGGAGAACGTCGATGTCGTCGTCGTGCATGATCGCGCAATTTCCGGTCCGAAGACGGACGCGATAATGGACCTGTCGATACCGAGGATCAACCCGAGCCGCCGTGTGCTGGCTACCGCCAAAAACGAAGGCGCCGCCAGACGGGGGGGAGTCTGGCGGCGCATGTTCCGTCGGCGGGGGGGCGCCGGCCGGAACGTTTCGAAGGCGCCCGACCAGTTGGGGACGGGAGACGGGCGCCACGCCGGGCGGGGGGACAGCCCGGCGAGACATTTAAATAGGGGATCGAAAGGCCAGTGATAGAGGCGGCTGCGACAAAAAAGCCGTCACGTGTCTGTGAATAGCTGAGGCGATCGGACCTGGATCGCTGGCGAGCTTCGGGCTGGATACACGCGCGCCAGGTCAGTCCTTGCACCGGGGACAGCGGATGCTCTTGCATGGCGGCCTGCCGGGCATAGCGCTATGCTGCCGTCATGAGCAATACAGCCAGTCCTGCCAAGACAGCCTTAGATGGCGGGCCCGGTCAGCCATCCGCCGATCGGGCGCCCTTGGATTGGGCTCAGGCGGCGGAAGCGAGAGTGCTGGCCGCCGCCTGCCAGGCCACAGCCGACGGCGCGAGGTGGGACAAGGCGCTCGCCGCCCGGGCGAATACGGTCGCCGGCCTGTCGCCAGCCGATGCACAGCTGCTGCTGGCGCAGGGCCCACGCGACTTGGCCGTCCTGCTTTGGCGACGCCACGATGCGGAGGCTCAAGCCGTTTTGGCGAAGCTTGACCCGGCGACGCTAAAAATCCGGGAGCGGATACGCACTGCGGTCCTGACGCGGATGGATGCAGCGATGGCCGATCGCGCCGCCATCCAGGCCGCCAGCCTCTTTCTTGCGCGACCTGACAACGCCGGGCTGGCGCTGACGCTCGGCTGGGAGACCGCCGATGGTCTGTGGCGTTGGGCCGGCGACACGTCCACCGACGCAAACCACTACTCCAAACGAGTGCTGCTCTGCGTCATCATGGCCTCCACGATGCTCGTGCGCTTGACCCGGAACGAAGACGCGGCCGCCCGCCATCTGGACGGCCGCATCGCCCAAGTGATGGGGTTCGAGATGTGGAAGGCCAAGCTGCCTCCGCTGCAGGACGGCTTGACCGTGCTAGCCGCCAACCTGGGCCGGCTGCGCTACCGGAGCTGAGGCCCGCCAAGGGGACGGCCGCCAAACGATTTCGCACGCCGCCGATCCCAGGAAAGTCTGGTCTTCTCCGAGCTCCTAGGCGGCGAGGCTGTCCACAGGGTCCAAGGCGACCTTGGCCGTCGGCGCCGGGGTGAGAGCGACCGCCGCCGCGCGGCGATGCCGTGGAACGCCCCCCATGGCCACCGTGGCTCGGCGCTCCAGCTTGTTCCAGCCGACCTCCGGACCATGAACGGCGGTGACCACCGCCTTGACCACCACGTAGTACATCAGCTGGCGATAGCCGAAGCGCTGGGCGGGCAGCCAACCCAGGCTGCCCCACGGCGCGTCGCGCTCGAACGCCATGCCCAGCGCCGCCGCCGACAGATCCACCAGGATGAACGCGCCCCAGTAGAGCAGCGTCTGGTTCAGCAGCTGGTGGTTCCACTGGGTGGGATGCATCATCAGGTCGTGGATCGCCAGCACCAGGCTGAACACCACCGCCAGGTCCACCAGCGGCGCGACCAGCGCCAGGGCGATCTGGAACAGCCATACCTGGGGCAGGGCCACGAAGCCCAGCATCGGCTGCCTGGGATTGAACAGGCCGGCGCGGTGTTTCCACACGCACTGCAACGTACCAAATGACCAGCGAAAGCGCTGCTTCATCAGCCCGCGCATGGTCTGCGGCGCTTCGGTGTAGGCGCGCGCCTCGGTGTCGAACGCCACCTTCCAGCCCGCGCGCTGCACCGCCAGTGTTAGGTCCTGATCCTCGGCCAAGGTGTTGGAGGGGAAGCCGCCCAGCGCTTCGATGGCCGCGCGGCGCCATGCGCCCACCGCGCCCGGCACCACCGTGATGACGCCCAGCGCCGATAGCGCCCGCCGCTCCAGGTTCTGGGCGGTGACGTACTCCAGCGCCTGCCAGCGGGTGATCAGGTTCACCCGGTTGCCGACCAGGGCGTTACCGGCCACCGCGCCTACCTTGGGGTCGTCGAACCAGCGGGCCAGACGTCCGATCGTGTCTGCGGGGAACTGGGTGTCGGCGTCGAGCGCCACCACGATCTCACCGGTCGCGAGCGCCAGTCCCCGGTTCAGTGCGCGCGCCTTGCCGCCGTTGGGGAAACGCAGCAGCTGCACCCGGGGATCGGCGCCGAACGCCGCCTGGACCCTGGTTGCGGTGCCGTCGGTTGATCCGTCGTCCAGCACCAGCACCTCCAGCCGGCGCCAGGTGGAGTTCAGGATGCGCTGGACGGAGGCGACCACCACCGTCTCCTCGTTGAAGCAAGGCACCAGCACGCTGACCAGGGCGCCGCCGCCGGCGTCCACGGCCGTCGCGGCGGCTTCAGCCTGGGCGAGCTGGCGGTCGTTGCGGATGCGGTGGAGCACGGCGAAGGCGGCCAGGAAAACCAGCCGCGCCAAGCCGAGCGCGATGGCGCTGATGAACAGTGCGCTCAGTCCCTTGTTGAAGCCTCGCACGATGTCGAAGGCCGCGCGATCAAGCAGCAGTTGGCCCTTTTCCGCGCGGGTGGGCGGCATGGCCTGGGCCGGGCTGATCCCCGCCAGGTCCGCCACCGTGGTCAGGTGGTAGCCATGGGCGCGCAACTGATCGATCAGCACAGGCAACGCCTGAACCGTGCGGGAGCGGTCGCCGCCGCTGTCGTGCAGCAGCACGATCTGGCCGCCGGTCTCGGGATTGGTGTCCTGCAGCCGCTCGAGCGTCCGCTCCACGATCAGCTTGGCGTCGGGCCGCTTCCAGTCGTCCGGGTCGATGCGCAGGCCCACCGACAGATATCCGAGCGCGCGCGCCTTGAGCAGCGGGGCCACTTCGCGCGGGGTGGATGGCGAGGCGTCGCCCAGATACGGCGGCCGGAAAAAGCGCATCGTGCGCCCGGTGATGACTTGGAACAACCGTTGGGTGACGTTGAGCTGGAGCCCCATCTCGCCCTGGGAGATCTCGGCGATATTGGGATGGGTGTAGGTGTGGCTGCCCACCAGCTCGCCCTGCTCCACTTCCCGCTTCACCAGCTCGGGATGGGACTCCATGTTCTCGCCGATGACGAAAAAGCTGGCCGGCGCCTTTTTGGCCTTGAGGATGTCCAGGATGCGCGGCGTCCAGTGCGGGTCCGGGCCGTCATCGAAGGTGAGCGCCACCTGGCCGGGATGGGCGCCCAGGCGCTGCACCACATAGGCGGTCGGGATCTTGTCGAAGCGCTCACCGGTGATCAGGCCGCTGTGTGGGTCGGTCGCCAGCGTGCGCAAGCCCGGCGCAGGCGTTGCGGTGGGGTTCAGG
>CAXTRP010000026.1:0-16118 GCA_964246615.1 uncultured Caulobacteraceae bacterium
GGCGTTCATTTCCGCCTCCGACACCACGAAGCCGCCGCCGGTGGAGTAGTAGGTCCGCGAGAACGGCTCGGCTTCGCCGGCGACCTCCGCGTCCAGCCGCAGGGCGTTGGGGTGACGAGGCAGGCGGGTGAAACCCTCCCAGGCGATGTCGTGCGCCGGGTCGAAGGCGATCCCCGGCCCGCCGAGCCCCAGCACCAGCCCATGGCTGGCGGCGAGTTCGGCCAGCGCGGCGTCGCCGGCGTCCGGGTCCAGGGTCGCCGGCGCATGGCCCATCAGTCCCAGCATCACGGCTCGGTCGGTGGCGTGGCCCTTGCCCGTGAGCGCCAGCGACGCGTAGAGGCTGACCCGCACCCGCGTGACCCGCGCCAGCATCCCGGCGAACCGCAGCTCGCCCAGGAACCGCACCGCCGCCGTCATCGGCCCCATGGTGTGCGAGCTGGACGGTCCGACGCCCGGCTTGAACAGGTCAAAAACGCTGGTGGTCATGTGGAACCCTAAGTCCTCCCCTCCGGGGGGAAGGAAGATCGGTCGGACACGCAGGCTTATGCTGATCGGCTCCGACACCGGTGCGCGGCTTAGCGGAAACGCGACGCTGCATCGACCCCGCCTCTAGCCGGAGCGGCAAATCCCGGTATCGTCGCAGCCCCGCTTCGTTCGCACTGGGCCGCCCGCCATGTCGATCCGCTTGCTCGCCCTGGCTGCGAGCCTGTTCGCCAGCGTCGCCGGGGTCGCCCTCCGGCGCTCGATCCTTCCCCCTCCGGGAAGGGCGGCCGAACGTAGCCTGGTGAAGGGAGTTGCGCCGCATGAGCTGGCTCAGGCGTAAGCCGATCGGCGAACCGGAGGCCTCGGGCGAGCGGCTGAACCGCACCCTGGGCTGGCCGCAGCTGCTGGCGCTGGGCGTCGGCGCCATCGTCGGCACCGGCATCTACACCCTGACCGGCGTGGGTGCAGGCATGGCCGGGCCGGCGGTGATCGCCTCGTTCGCCATCGCCGGCGCGGTCTGCGCCTGCGCCGCGCTCGCCTACGCCGAGATGGCCACGATGATCCCGGCGGCCGGCAGCGCCTACACCTACAGCTATGCGGTGCTGGGCGAGGTCATCGCCTGGGTGGTCGGCTGGAGCCTGATCCTGGAATACACCGTGGTGTGCGCCGCGGTGGCGGTGGGCTGGTCGGGCTATGCGGGGGGCGTGATCCGGGCGGCGCACTGGCCGATCCCGGCCGCCCTGCTGGCGGGACCGGGCGCGGGCGGCGTCGTCAACCTGCCGGCCATCGTCATCTCGCTCGCGGTGGCGGCGCTGCTATGCCTCGGCACGCGGGAAAGCGCGCGCGTGAACCTGGTGCTGGTGCTGGTGAAGATCACAGCGCTGATCGGCTTCGTCGCCTTGGCGCTGCCGGCCTTCCAGGCGCACCGGTTCAGCCCCTTCATGCCGTACGGCTTCGTCAAGCACGAGGCGCATGGGGCGGCGCGGGGTGTGATGGCCGCAGCGGCGGTGATCTTCTTCGCCTTCTACGGCTTCGACACCATTTCCACAGCCGCGGAGGAGACCAAGGACCCGTCCCGCGACCTGAAGATCGGCATCATCGGCTCCATGATCGTGTGCACGGTGATCTACGTCGCCGTGGCGGCTTCGGCGCTGGGCGCCATCCCCTACCAGGCGCTGGCCGACAGCGCCGAGCCCCTGGCCCAGGTGATGCGCGGCCTGAACCATCCGCTGGCGGCGACCCTGATCGCAGGCGCGGCGGTGATCGCGCTCCCCACCGTGATCCTGGCCTTCATGTACGGGCAGAGCCGTATCTTCTTCGTCATGGCGCGCGACGGGCTGCTGCCCGAGCGGCTGGCCCGGGTGGATGCGCGGACCGGCGCCCCGGTGCTGGTGACCCTGCTTACCGGCGTGGCGGTGGCGGCCATCGCGGGGCTGCTCTCGCTGAAGGATATCGCGGCGCTCGCCAACGCCGGGACGCTCTGCGCCTTCATCGCGGTCGCGGCCTGCATGCTGGTGATGCGCCGGCGCGATCCCGGACGGGCGCGGCCGTTCCGTGCGCCCGCCGCCTGGGTGATCGGGCCGGTGGCGATCCTGGGCTGTCTGTATCTGTTCAGCAGCCTGGAGTTCGCCACCATCTGGCGCTTCTTCGCCTGGAACGCGGCCGGGCTGGCGGTCTACGCCCTCTATGCCCGCCCCCGTAGCCGCCACGCCTAGTCATGATCTCTAACCATCGATGGGGGAGGGTTCAGAGTTTGCGTTTGATCTCCTCCACGAGCCGATCCGCGGTGATCGCGAACTCACGGTACAGCCGCTCCGCCGGGGCGCTGGCGCCGAAGCCCGGCATGCCGACGAAGACGCCGTCCTGGCCGATGAAGCGGTCCCAGCCGAAGCGCACCGCCGCCTCTACCGCCGCACGCACAGGCTCCCGCCCCATCACTTCGGCCCGATAGGGCTCGGCCTGGCGGTCGAACAGCGCCCAGCAGGGGGCCGACACCACCCGCACGCCCACGCCCTGCGCCTGCAGCGTCTCGCGGGCCGCCAGGGCCAGGGGAACCTCCGTGCCAGTGGCGAAGATCACCGCCCCGGACTCTCCCTGGGCGGCGCGGAGCGTGTAGGCGCCCTTAGCCGAAAGGTTCTCGGCCGCCGGCTCGATCCGCACCGCGGCGGTCTTCTGCCGCGACAGCGCCATGACCGAGGGCGTCGTCTTCGCCTCCAGCGCGGCGCGCCAGCACTCCGCGGCCTCGACCACGTCGGCAGGGCGGAAGACGTTGAGGTTCGGGATGGCCCGCAGCGCGGCCAGGTGCTCGACCGGCTGGTGGGTGGGGCCGTCTTCGCCCACGCCGATGGAGTCGTGGGTGCCCACGTGGATCACCTGCACCCCCATCAGCGCGGCCAGCCGGATCGCCGGTCGGCTGTAGTCGGTGAACACCAGGAAGGTGCCGCCATAGGGGACGACGCCGCCATGCAGCGCCATGCCGTTCATGGCCGCCGCCATGGCGTGCTCGCGGATGCCGTAGTTGACGTAGCTTCCGGCGTAGTCGGGCGCGTCGAAGATCGCCATGCCCTTGACGAAGGTGTTGTTGGAGCCGGTCAGGTCGGCCGATCCGCCCACAAGTTCGGGGATCGAGGCGACGAGCGTGTTCAGCGCCTCGCCCGAGGCGGCGCGGGTGGCCATGGCCGGCCTGTCGGCCGCCGCCCTGGCGATGTGCAGGTCCAGCCGGGCGAAGGCTTCGGGCGCCAAGTCGCCGGAAACTGCGCGGGTGAACGCCGCCGATTGCGGCAGCCCCTTCAGCCGCTGCTCCCAACGCTTGCGCGGGGCCGCGCCCCGTCGGCCGAGCTCGCGCCAAGCGTTCATGACCGCGTCCGGCACGACGAAGGGATCGTGGGGCCAGCCCAGCTTTTCGCGCGTGGCGGCGACCTCCTGGGGTCCCAGCGCCTTGCCGTGGGTGTCGTGATGGCCCTCCAGGGTGGCGGAACCCTTGCCGATCCTGGTCTTGCAGGCGATCAGCACCGGCCGGGCCTGGCGCGCGGCCCAGCGCAGCGCGCGGTCGATGGCGGCTGTGTCATGGCCGTCGATGCGCCGGGTCATCCAGCCCGCAGCCCGGAAGCGCATCAGCTGGTCGCCGGTCTCAGACAGGGCGGCCGCCCCGTCGATGGTGATGCCGTTGTCGTCCCAGAGCACGCACAGCCGGTCCAGCTTCAGGCGTCCGGCCAAGGAGATTGCTTCCTGGCTGACGCCCTCCATCAGGTCGCCGTCGCCGCAGACCACCCAGGTGCGGTGGTCCACCAGGTCATCGCCGAAGCGCGCGTTCAGGCGCCGCTCGGCCATGGCCATGCCCACCGCGGTGGCGAGGCCCTGGCCCAGCGGACCCGTGGTGGTCTCCACCCCCGGGGTGTGGCCGTATTCGGGATGGCCGGGGGTGATCGATCCCCACTGCCGGAAGCTCTTCAGCGCCTCCAGCGTCACGCCCGGATAGCCGGTGAGACAAAGCAGCGCGTACTGCAGCATGGAGCCATGGCCGTTGGACAGCACGAAGCGGTCCCGGTCGGGCCAGGCGGGATCGGCCGCGTCGAACCTCAGGTGCTTGGAGAACAGGACCGTCGCCACGTCCGCCATGCCCATGGGCATGCCGGGGTGGCCGGAGTTGGCGGCCTCCACCGCGTCCATGGCCAGCACGCGGATGGCGTTGGCCATGGTCGCGACGGTGACGGGCCCGGTCGTGGCGGCGACGGGAAGGGCGTCTGACGTCATGGGAGCCCTCGGGCAAGGCCGCCCGGTCGCGGCGGAGGGTGTTTGCGACAGGGGGGCTGGCGGCGCAACCCGGCGCAACGCTTTGGCCCGGCCCGGAGCCGCCCTATAAGGTGAGTCGCCCTTCAGGGGGTTCGACGGGCGGAGGAACCGGCATGGGAGACCCGCTGCCGCGCATGGACGCAGGCGGCTCGGCCCTCGGGGCGTCGACACCGCTGGCCGACGCGGCGTCGCGCCTGGACCGGGCCTTGGATATCCTGGAAGCGGCGTTCCGCCAGCCCGCCCACGACGCTGGCCCGGTCGTCGACGACCTCGCGCCGGCGGCCGCCGCTCGCCCGCGCGAGCTGGAAGCGGCCGCCGCTGCGGCGTCCGTCGCGCTGGGCCACGCCATGGCGGAGGTGCGCCGGCTGCTGCACGACGACCCCGGCGCTCCGCCGGACGGCGGGGTCGATCAGGACCTTTTTGATTTCCCGCTTGAGTCCGATCCCCGATTGCTGGACGACAGCGACGACGCATTGGCCGAGCTTGCGCCCGACCCAGATCCCGACCCAGATCCAAACCAAGAGCCCGACAAGGACCCCGCCGCATGAGCACGGTCACCGTAGACGTGAACGGCCACCCCTTTGCTGTCGGCTGCGAGGACGGCCAGGAGGCCCACGTCCGCGCCCTGGCCGCCCAGTTCGACCGGCAGGTGCAGGATGTGTCGCGCTCCGTCGGGCGGGTGGGCGACCTGCGCCTGTTCCTGATGGCCGCCCTGATGACCGCCGACGAGCTGGCCGACCTTCGCGCCCGCATGGCGCAAGTCCAGGCGGAGCTGGCCCGGCTGCAATCCGACCAGGCCCGGGCCGAGGCCCGCGCCGCCCAGGCGCTGGACACCGCCGCCCACCGGATCGAGGCGCTGGCGGCGCGGGCGGGGTAGGGCGTCCCTGTAAGCTTCGCCGGGAGCTCTCCACAGCCTGCGCTGCGTCCTTCGCGACGCCCCTTCGATCGGCTCCGCCGCCATCTCTCCATCTGCGATGTGAAGGACAAGGATGTCTTGAGCGTTGGGCGTGGAGAGCTTACCTCTACCAGCGGCGGGTCTTGCTGCGGCTCACGTCGGAGGATTCACATCCCGGGGACCTTAATCGACTCTCTTGGGAGCTGTCCCTGTTCAGGCTCCTGGGCCTGCGCACACGGCGCCCACCTGGTTAACCAGGTTCGAGTGGATTGAAACGCCTCCACGGTTCTTCGCGGCGCCGCCACCTTTCCTCCTAAAGATGTCTTTACTGACGCTGGACGAGCAGAAGACAGCGATGCGAAGGCGCTTGCGCGCGCATCGCAGGATGCTGGAGGCCAGCCTGCCCGATGCGGGCGAGGGTGCGTTGCGAACCTACCAGCAACGTTTCGGGGGCGCGCCGCAAAGCGTTGCGCTCTACAATCGGCAAGGCTCGGAGTTCGATCCAGCGGCGTTGGCCGACTGGTTCGCAACCCAGGGGGCTCTGATCGCCTTGCCGGTGATCGTTGCGGAAGGCCAGCCCCTGGTCTTCCAGAGGCTCGGTGACATTCTCGAGCCGGACGCCCTGTTCGGCATTCACCAGCCGCTGGCGCACGAGCCCCTCGTCGACCCTGACGTGATCTTCGTCCCCTTGCTGGGCTTTGATCTCACCGGCGCACGCCTGGGGCAGGGCGGGGGCTTCTACGATCGCACCCTGGCTGTGCAGCGGCGTCGCCGGCCGCCGCCCCTGGTGATCGGGCTCGCCTACGCCGGGCAGGCCGTGGATGCTGTTCCCACCGACGCCTTCGACCAGCGGCTGGATGGCGTTCTGACCGAAAGCGCCTATGTGGATTTCACCGGAGGCCCTTGAACGGATGCACGACGCCCCATGAGATTGGCCTTTTTCGGCGACGTGATCGGCCGGTCCGGGCGAGAGGGGTTGGCGACGCACCTGCCGGGCCTGCGCCGTCGGCTGGGCCTGGATTTCGTCGTGGTGAATGCGGAGAACGCCGCGGCCGGCTTCGGCATCACTGAGAAGACGGCGGAGGAGCTGTTCGACTCGGGCGCCGACTGCCTCACGCTCGGCAACCACACCTGGGACCAGCGCGAGGCCTTGACCTATATCGACCGGGAGCCGCGCCTGCTCCGCCCGCTGAACTATCCGCGCCTGAGCCATGCGCCCGGCCGCGGAGCCTGGATGTTCGACGCTCCGGGCGGACGCCGCGTGCTGGTGATGAACGCGCTCGGTCGCGTCCACATGGACAGCCTGGACGATCCGTTCTCCGCAGTGGACGCCCAGCTCGAGGCTTGTCCGCTGGGGACGGCTGCGGACGCCATCATCGTGGACATGCATTGCGAGGCCACCTCGGAGAAGATGGCCATGGGTCATTTCTGCGACGGGCGGGCGAGCCTTGTGGTCGGCAGCCACACCCATGTGCCGACCGCCGACACCCAGGTGCTGCCGGGGGGCACCGCCTACCAGACCGATGCCGGCGGCTGCTGCGACTACGACAGCGTCATCGGCATGGCGAAGGAGGAGGCGGTGCGCCGGTTCGCCACCCGCCTTCCCGGCGCGCGCCACCAGCCGGCGTCCGGGCCGGCGACCGTGTGCGGGATCTATGTGGAGACTGACGCGCAGACCGGCTTGGCGGTGCGCGCCGAACCGATCCGCGTCGGCGGCAGGCTGGCGGCGCATGTACCCCAGCCGGCGCTGGTCGGGGCCTGACGGCGCCCTTCTACAAGGGCGGCTCGTCGGATCAGCGTGGCTTGCCGTCGTGGTGCAGGACCACGAGGTCGCCGATCTCTAGCCGACCGATCTTCACATCCTTCAGCGTCGCCTTGCCGACCACGAGCCGGCCCACCGCTAGGACGCCGAGGGTCACGACGCCCAAGGTCAGCGCGGCCACCGCCCCCGCTCCCAGCGCTGTAAGCGGCAGCGCGGGCAGGTGGATCGGCCCACCGACGGTCGGGCCATGGCGCGGGGACCAATGCACCATGTCAGCCATGTCGCGTCGGCGCCAGGGTCTTCGCTCATGTCGATGAAACGGCGCCTCAGGGCCTGCGTTCCGGCGCGAGATGACGCGCCCGCGTCAGGGCGCTAGAACACAGCGCTTTCGGCCGCCGACACCCTGCGGCCCGCCCACGAAACGATGCGCACATGGCCGGCCATTCCAAGTTCAAGAACATCCAGTTCCGCAAGGGACGCCAGGACAAGATCCGCTCCAAGCTCTTCTCCAAGCTCTCGCGCGACATCACCATCGCAGCCAAGGGCGGCGTGCCCGACCCCAAGGACAACGCCCGCCTGCGCCTGGCGATCGCGGCGGCCAAGGCCGAGTCCATGCCCAAGGACAACATAGACCGGGCGGTCAAGAAGGCCGCCGGCGGCGAGGCCGACACCTATGAGGAAATCCGCTACGAGGGCTTCGGCCCCGGCGGCGTGGGCTTGATCGTGGAGGTCCTGACCGACAACAGGAACCGCGCCGCCGCCAACGTCCGCACTCATTTCGGCAAGAACGGCGGCGCGCTGGGGGAGACCGGCTCGGTCGCTTTCATGTTCGATCGGCTCGGCCAGGTGGCGTACCCGTCCAAGACCGCCAGCGAGGACGCCATGGTGGAAGCGGCCATCGAGGCCGGGGCCGAGGACGTGGAGACCGACGAGGACGGCCACACCGTCTTCACCGCCTTCGAAGACCTCGCCCAGGTGGCCGAGGCGCTGGAGGCGCGGTTCGGGACGCCGAAATCCACAGGCGTGGTCTGGCGTCCCAAGTCGCTGACGCCAGTAGCCGGAGACCAGGCCGCAAGCCTGCTCAAGCTCATCGACGCGCTCGACGACGACGACGACGTGCAGACCGTCTATCCGAACGCCGACATCAGCGAGGAGGAGATGGAGCGGCTCGGCGGCTGAGCGCTGCTTCGACACCGCACAAGCAGCAGTTACGGTTTGGCAGGACTCACCCTATAGCCTGGGTTGCAATAATCGCAGGCCGGGGAACGGCGGGGAGGAACGAGGTGGGCCGCGTGAACTGGCCGATCGTCAGCACCCTGGTCGTCGACGCCTGTTGCTGGGTGGCGATCGTACAGGTTGTGACGCTGTTGTTGCGCTGATTCGCCACCTGGGCCGCTGCTCCGGGGTGCGCTAGCCATCGGGTGATCCGCCAGCCCGCGCATCAGCTTTGCGGGGCGCTGCAACGCTCCGTCCGCAAGTCCGCGGCACAGAGGGCGACGGTGGTTCGCAGTAGACTGGAGTCGATCCTCCCACTTAGAGGCTCCGCATGCTGGACCAGGTGATAGGCTATTTCCGCAGATCGCCGCCGGTGCGGCTGAACGTGTTCGGCGTCTGCCCGCAGACCCACGCGCGGGTATCCACCTACGCCTACATGACCGAGGGCCAGCTCCAGCGGTTCGACCGCACCCTGGCCCTGTTCTGCCCCGCCTGTCGGCGCGCTCACCAGTTCGCCCGCGCGGACCTGTCGCTCGACGGGCCCCGTCGGGTGGACCAGTGACTGCGCGCTCGATGCGGGGACGAGGTGAGGCCGCGGCCTGCAGACGCAGTGACTTGGCTGTCCGCTTAGGCGCAATGGAAAGGCCGCTCGCGAAAATGTCGCCGGTTCCGTTCGGACGTCGCCCGGTCATGGGGTCTCACTCGCCATCCCACGGACCAGGCGGTCGTTCAGGGCGGGTCGGGGCGGCCATGGCCACCGCCGTTCTGCTCTCCTCCGGTCTCAGCGGTTGCGCCGGCGGCGGTCTGTCGCGGCCGTCGACGCCGACGCCTCTAGCTTATCAGGGCGGCGGCAAGTCCAACCCCACCCTGTCGCCCCAGGTGCTGGACGCGTGGTGGCGGCTGTACGACGACGCCCAGCTCACCGCGCTGATCGAGGAGGGCCTTAGCAACAACTTCGACGTGCGGACCGGCCTGCAGCGGATCGCCGAGTCCCGCGCCGCCCGAGCCCAGACCCTGTCGGC
This sequence comes from uncultured Caulobacteraceae bacterium, assembly GCA_964246615.1. GTDB lineage: Bacteria > Pseudomonadota > Alphaproteobacteria > Caulobacterales > Caulobacteraceae > CAHJWH01. Next base: position 9,170 of record CAXTRP010000026.1, read on the forward strand.
CTACCTGCCCCAGGGCGACCTGGTGGGTCAGGCGCAGAACCAGCACACCTCGGAGAGCTTCGGGGGCCTGGGCGTCGACGCCGCCTTGGGCTCGGGAACCACGACCACCTCGACCACGGGCTCCACCACGAGCACCACCGCAACCGGGGCTGCGACCGGGACAGGGAGTTCCAGCGTCACCGGGACGACCAACTCCACGGGCACCTCCCTGACGCCGGCGGGCAGCCTGCAGACCTACGCCGCCGGCTTCACCGTGTCCTACGAGGTGGACCTGTTCGGCCGGCGCCGGGCGGCCAAGCGGGCGGCGGACGCCGGTCTCTGGGCCCAGCGCTTCGACTATGAGGCGACACGCTCCATGCTGGCCACCAGCATCGCCAACGACCTCTTCCAGGCGCGGGGCGACGCGGCCCAGCTCGCCGACGCGCGCGAGACGCTGCGCATCGCCAGCCGGCTGGCGCGTTCGGCCGAGGTGTCGTCCGCCCACGGCCTGACCTCCACCTCCGACGCCGCGCGGCTGCAGAGCGACGAGGCCACCGACGCCGCCGAGACCACGCGTCTGGAGGCGGTGGCGAGGGCCTCGCGCCGCACCCTGCTCGACCTGGTGGGGCGCGGGACCGCACCCATCGAGACGCTGGTGGTGCAGCCGGTCGCCGCCGCCCCGCCATTGCCCCCGGCCACCACACCGGGCGAGCTGCTGGCGCGCCGGCCGGACGTGCGCCGGGCGCAGGCTCAGCTGCAGTCGGCGGCCGGCACGCTCGATCTGGACAAGCTCGGCCTGTTCCCGGACTTCTCGCTGCAGCCGGGCATCCAGCTCGCCAAGACCACCGGCTCCTTCGACGAGTTCTCCACCATCTGGTCGGTGGGGCTGAACGCCAGCGCCCCGATCCTGGACCGGCCGCGCCTGCTCGACATCATCCACGGCCAGCGTGCTCGGGGCGAGCAGGCCGTGCTCGCCTACGAGAAGGCGGTGCAGGACGCCTACCGCGATGCGGAAAATGGGTTGAACACCTTGGACTCCGACCGTCGGCGGGTGGCCAGCCTGCAGGTGGCGGTTGAGCGGGCCCTGTTCGCCTTCAACGCCAAGAACCGCGGCTATGACTTGGGCCTTGTGGACCTGACCACTCTTCTGACCGCCGAGGGCGTCTTGCGCCAGGCCCGCAGCACCATCACCGCAGCCCAGGTCACGACGCTGATGGATAGCGCCACCCTGTTCCAGGCGCTCGGCGGCGGATGGACTCCGCCCGGTCCCAAGGCGTCTGCCTACGCGATGATTACCAAGAGATAATGCAATCTTCACGCGTGGGCGCGCTACAAACCCTTGCGCCGGCGTGGGAGCGGCGGTCTACGCGTTTTGGCGTTTGGCGAGCGAGGGTTTTCTCGGCCATGCTCGTCGCCCCCGCGCCGCTTCGAACCGCCGTCTCAGGATGCGACAGACCGCTCGTATGATCCTCGCCAGCCGCCGCATCCGATCAGCCGCCCTGGTCCGCGCCGCGCCGCTCCTCTCGCTGGCGATGCTGGCGGGCTGCCACAAGCCTGTCGCCAACGCCGCCGTCACGCCCGCACCGCTTAGCGTCAGCGTGGCGCCGGTGCGCACCGCGATGCTGCGCGGCGGGGTCACAGCCTCGGGTCTGCTGATCCCCAAGCTGGAGGCGGCTGTCTCGACCGAGCTGAGCGGTTACCGGGTGGCCAAGGTGCTGGTGGACCAGGACGCCCAGGTGAGCGAGGGCCAGCCCCTGGCTCAGCTGGACGACACCCTGCTACGCGCCCAGATCGCCCAGCAGCAGGCCATGGTGGACGCCCAGAAGGTCGCGTCCGAGCGCAGCGTGGAAGAGGCCAAGCGGGTGGCGGGCCTGGATAACCAGGGCGTGCTGCCCCAGGAGCAGATCGTGGAGCGCCGCCTCGCCGCCCGCAGCGCCGGCGCCGGCGTCGCCGCAGCCCAGGCCCAGCTGAACGACCTGCTGACCCGTGAGAAGATGATGGTGGTGCGCGCGCCCGTCGGCGGCCGGGTGCTGGAGCGGACGGTGCGGCCCGGCGACATCGCATCGCCCACCGCCGTCATGTACCGCATCGCCGCCGACGGGGTGGTGGAGCTGAACGCCGAGGTGTCGGAAGCGGACCTCGCCGGCATCCATCCGGGCGACCGCGTGAGCGTCACCCTGCCTGACAACGCCACTGTGGGCGGGGTGGTGCGGGTGATCAGCCCGGAGGTCGACGCCCAGACCAAGCTCGGCCACGTGCGGGTCACCCTGCCGGTCCGCCCCGACCTGCGCATCGGCGGCTACGGCCGGGCCACCTTCTCGAACAGCGGGCGCAGCGCCACGGTGATCCCGGAGAGCGCGCTGCGCTTCGACGCCGACGGCGCCTCGGTGATGACCCTGGGGGCCGACGATCAGGTGCATCGGGTCGCCGTGCACACCGGCGCGCATGCCGGCGGAATGGTGGAGCTTCTGAGCGGGCCCAGGCCCGGCGTCATGGTGCTGCTGGGTGGCGGCGCCTTCGTGCTGGACGGCGACAAGGTGCGCCCTGTCCGCACCGACGTCGGAGCGTCCGCCGCATGAAGTTCCGCATCTCGGCCTGGTCGATCCGCAACCCCTTGCCGGTCACGGTCCTGTTTGTCGCCCTGACGTTGGTGGGCTGGATGTCCTACAACCAGCTGCCGATCCGCGAATACCCCAACGTCACCTTCCCCGCGGTCAATGTCAGCGTCAGCCAGAGCGGCGCGGCGCCCAGCGAGATGGAGAACCAGATCGCGCGTCCGGTGGAGGACGCGGTCGCCTCCATCCCCGGCGTCAAGCACATCGAGAGCCACATCAGCCTTGGCCTGGTGAACACCGATGTGGAGTTCGAACTCGGCACCGACCTGCAGAAGGCGACCGACCAGGTCAGGACCGCGGTGGATCGGGTGCGCGTCCAGCTGCCCGTCGGCATCGATCCGCCGTTGGTTCAGCGGGTGGACGCCGACAGCCAGTCGATTTTGATCTATGCGCTGAGCTCGGACAGGCTGAACCCCGTCCAGCTCTCCTGGTTCATTGACAACACCGTCTCGCGCGGGCTCCAGGGCGTGAGCGGCGTCTCGCAGGTGAACCGCGATGGCGGCCAGGACCGCGAGATCAACGTCACCTTGACCCCCCAGCGCATGACCGCCTTCGGCGTGACCGCGCCCCAGGTGAACGCCGCGCTCTACGCCTTCAACGTGGACGAGACCGGCGGCCGGGCCGATGTCGGCGGCCGTGAACAGACGGTGCGGGTGCTGGGCCAGGCGGCGACGGTCGACGCCTTGCGTCGCGTCACCATCCCGGCCAACGGTCGCTACGTCCAGCTTTCGGACATCGCCGAGATCGGCGACGGCCAGGCGGAGCCTCGCGCCTTCGCCATGCTGAACGGGCGCCCCGTCGTCGGCTTCGAGGTGAACGAGACCGTCGGCGCGGACGAGCTCAAGACCGAGCGCGCGGTCAAGGCCGCCGTCGGCAAGCTGCAGGCGGCCAATCCGGACGTCGCCTTCACCCAGATCATCGACACGGCGGACCGCACTCGCCTCAGCTACGAGGCGACCACCCACGTGCTGGTCGAAGGCATGGTGCTGGCCGCCCTGGTGGTCTTCCTGTTCCTCAAGAGCTGGCGCGCGACCGCCATCGCCGCGGTGGCCATGCCGCTGTCCCTGGTGCCCACCTTCAGCGCGGTGAAGCTGTTCGGCTTCAACCTGGATTCCATCAGCCTGCTGTCGCTGACCCTGGTCATCGGCATCCTGGTGGACGACGCCATCGTGGAGATCGAGAACATCGAGAAGCGCATCGAGCGCGGGGAGACGCCCTACCGCGCTTCCCTGATCGGGGCGGACTCCATCGGGCTGGCGGTGGTCGCCACCACCGCCACGGTGGTGGTGGTGTTCACGCCCGTATCCTTCATGGGCGGCATCTCGGGGCAGTTCTTCAAGGAGTTCGGCCTGACCGTGGCGGTGGCGGTCATGTTCTCCCTGGTGGTGGCGCGCCTGCTCACCCCGTTGCTGGCGGCCTACTTCCTGAAGCCCCGCGGCCATTCGCAGCCCAAGAAGCCACTGGGCGGCGTCTACCGCGCCTCGCTCGACTGGGCGCTTCGCCATCGCTGGCTCGCCGCCGCAGCGGGCCTGCTCATCTTCATCGGCTCCGCGGTCCTGATGGCCGGGCGGCCTACCGGCTTCCAGCCCGTGAGCGATCCCGGCTATCTCTATCTGACGCTGGAAGGGCCGCCGGGCTCCACCCGGGGCGAGATGGTGGGCGCCGTCCAGCGCGCCACCCGGATGCTGATGGGCCAGCCCGACGTAGCGCGGGTCTACGCCCAGATCGGGGTCGGCAACCAGTCCGGCGAGGGCCAGGACCTGAACAACGGCACCCTTACCGTCCTGCTGAAGGAGCACCGACACCTCACCACCGACCAGTTCAAGCGCGCCATCCGCCCGCTGCTGCGTGAGCAGCCGGACGTGCGCCTGACCAATATGGGCGGCGGCTTCGGCGGCTCGGCCGACATCGAGACGGTGCTGGCCAGCCAGAATGGCCCGGCCCTGGAGCGCGCGCAGCTCGAACTGATGCGCGAGATGAGCCGCCTGCCCCAGATCACCGAGGTGCGCCCCTCGCCCATGCCGGCCGGGCCCGAGCTCGTGGTCAGACCCAAGCCCGACGAGGCCGCGCGGCTGGGCGTCACCTCCGACGCTCTGGCGCAAGTGCTGCGCATCGCCACCATCGGCGACATCGACGCCTCGGTGGCCAAGTTCAGCGAAGGCGAGCGGCGCATTCCGATCCGCGTGCGCCTGCCCGAGGCCGACCGCACCGACCTGGCCACGCTGGGCCAGCTGCAGGTCCCCACGGTGGGCGGCGGCTCGACTCCGCTCGCCTCGGTGGCGGACCTGAGCTTTGAGGCGGGGCCTGCGCGCCTGGTACGCTATGGGCGCGAGCGGCGGGTCTCGGTGCAGGCCGACCTGAACGGCGTCAGCCTAGGCACCGCGCTGAAGGCCATCAAGGCGCTGCCGGTGATGCAGCGGCTGCCGCCTGACGTGCACAAGCCCGACATCGGCGACGCGGAGTTCCTGGGCGAGATCATGGGCGGCTTCATGACCGCCATCCTGTCCGGCATCGGCTTGATCTACGCCGTGCTGGTGCTGCTGTTCCGCAGCTTCTTCAAGCCGCTGATCATCCTGGCCGCCCTGCCGCTGAGCCTGGCCGGGGCGGCGGCGGCGTTGACGCTTTGCGGCATGGAAACCGATATGCCGGTGTTCATCGGCCTGCTGATGCTGTTCGGGATCGCGGCCAAGAACTCCATCCTGCTGGTGGAGTTCGCCATCGAGGACGAGCGCGCCGGCCAGACCCGGTGGGAGGCGCTGCACAACGCCTGCCGCGAGCGGGCCCGGCCCATCGTCATGACCACGGTGGCCATGATCGCCGGCATGCTGCCCACCGCGCTCGGCATCGGCGCCGGCTCGGAGTTCCGCAAGCCCATGGCCGTGGCCGTGATCGGCGGGCTGATCAGCTCCACCATCCTCAGCCTGGTGCTGGTGCCGGTGATTTACCTGTTCGTGGACAGTTTCGAGGCCTGGCTGCGTCCCAAGTTCTCCCGCTTCGCCACGCCTCGCCAGCCCGGTGACGACGCCCCCATCCGGGAGGGTGAGGAAACCCTGGTGACTGCGGGGGCCTGACGCCGGCGCCGCGATCCGCCCGGCCTTGTCTCGGATTGCACGGGGGCTGACACTCTGGCGTCCCATGTCGGAGCCCGCGCCATGACCATGCTGCTGAACGTCTTATGGTTCATCTTCGGCGGCTGGATTTCGGGGCTGTTGTGGCTGCTGACCGCGCTCGTTCTGGCGGTGACCATCGTGGGCCTGCCCTGGGCGGCGTCGGCCTTCCGCCTCGGCGTGTTCGCCTCGGCGCCGTTCGGCCGCACCGCCGTTCCACGCATGGGCTCCTACGCCGACCGGGGTGGCTTGGACGGAGTGCTGAACGTGGTCTGGGTGGTTTTGGCCGGCTGGTGGCTGGCGCTCCACCACCTGGTCCTCGGGGCGCTGCAACTGGTGACCCTTATCGGCATCCCTTTCGCCTTCCAGTACTTCAAGCTGGCGGCGCTGTCGCTCGCACCGGTGGGAATCGAAATCGTCGATATCTGAACAAACCATTCGCTCGATTACAAATGCTATTGCGACGCATTCTCATGTGTGAAAACTTCAAGGTCTTCCGAGTACGGAGACTTAGCTTTTGGCCTATCCCTCGATCCAGTCCGATGATGATGCTGACGTCGAAGACGGCGTCGGTCGCCCGGGCCGTCCGCTGCAGTTTCGCGAGCTCGCGTCCGGTGAGCAGCTGACCCTGTGGAGCGTTCGCGCCATAGCCCTCGGCCATGCGGAATGCTCCTCGCTGCAGCGCGCTTTCCATGTAGCGCTGGGTTCGGCGGCGGAGGAGGCGTTCACCGCCCTGTTCCTGGCGGTGCGCACGCTCGGCTGGTGCGCCCGGCGCAGGTTGCGCCTGCACGCGCCGGGATGCGAGCGGGTGAGCGCTGACGAACGCATCCTGCTCGGCGTGTTCGCCGCCGCGCAACAGGCCGGGATCGACGGGGATGAGGCCTGCGTACGCCTCCGCTTACAGGCCCTGGTGGAGCCACGGCTGCTGGAGGGGCTGCTCACGACCCTGCAGGCGGCGGCGAGCACGCTGGAGGTCAACGGCTATCCGCTCCGAAGCGGTCAGCCCGCCGCGTCGGACCGGTGGCGGCTGCACTGAGGCCGGAGGCGGCCCGGGTCTGCTCCCCGACACCCGTTCCGCGAACGCGATTGCGAGCTCAGCGGCGCTCCCAGCCGCCGCCCGCGGTGCGGAAGTATTCGCCGGGGCTGAGGCGGCTTGCGAGCTGGCGGGCGGTGGCTTGGCCGGCCGCATCGGGCGTCACGCCGGAGCGGACGGCGGCGTCCCGATAGGCCTGGGCGCGGCCGGCGTTG
>CAXTRP010000027.1:0-3681 GCA_964246615.1 uncultured Caulobacteraceae bacterium
ATGACATCGGACACCCGCACGCTCTGGAAGGCCTCCGCCTGATCGACGATGTCGACCTCCGCCTGGCTGGCGTCCACGCTGGCGTCGGGCGGAGCGCTGGCCTCGGCGTCCTCGCGGCGGAGCCAGGGAGGGATCCAGCTGGGAGCGCTGGCCTTGCGCGGGCGCCTCGGCGCACCGGGCCGTTCTGGCGCGGGAGGACTTCGACCCTCGGGATCAGACATGGGCGCCCTCGTGGCTGTAGGGATCGGCGATCCCCAGCCGTTCGAGGACGGCGCGCTCCCGGGCTTCCATGGCCTCGGCTTCCGCATCGGCGTCATGATCGTGGCCGAGCAGGTGCAGCACGCCGTGGACCACCAGGTGCGCCAGGTGATGGGCGAGCAGCTTGCCCTGCGCCGCCGCCTCAGCCGCGCAGACGCCATGGGCCAGGGCGATGTCGCCCAGGTGCGGGTGCGCGCTTTCGGCCGCGGGGAAGGACAGGACGTTGGTGGCGGCGTCCTTGCCCCGGAAGCGGGCGTTCAGCTCGCGGATGGTGACGTCGTCAGTCAGCAGGACGGCGAGGTCTCCACTCATCCCGCCTCGGGCGGTCCCATCCCTGTCGTGGAGGGAGATCAGCGCAGCCCCTGCAGCCTGCTCCACCAGGGCCTCCACCGCCGCCATCTCGCGCCACGCTTCGTCTTCAACCTCCACCGCGATCACGCCGGCTCCTCTCCATGAGGGGCGTTCGATCCCGCGGCGGAGGAGGGGGCGCGGCGTCCCGCCGAAGTCTCCGCATCAGCGTCGTAGGCCTTGACGATGCGCTCCACCAAGGGATGACGCACGACGTCGGAGGCCTGGAACCGGGCCACCGCCACCCCCTTGACCCCATCCAGGATGCGGGTGGCGTGGGACAGGCCGCTGTCGCGGGCGTTGACCAGGTCCACCTGGGTGGGATCGCCCGTCACCGCCATCCGGGCGCCCTCTCCAAGCCGGGTCAGCACCATCTTCATCTGCAGGCGAGAGGTGTTCTGCGCTTCGTCCACGATGACGTAGGCATGGGCCAGCGTGCGACCACGCATGAAGGCGATGGGCGCCACCTCGATCTCCCCGCGCTCCCGTCTGCGGCGCAGGGGGTCGGACCCCATGATGTCGCTGAGCGCTTCCCAGATGGGGGCGAGGTAGGGATCGACCTTCTCGGTCAGGTCGCCGGGCAGGAAACCCAGCCGCTCCCCCGCCTCGACTGCAGGCCGGGTGACGATCAGCCGGTCCACCTCGCCGCGCATCAGCAGCGAGGCGCCGTAGGCCACCGCCAGGAAGGTCTTTCCGGTGCCGGCGGGGCCGACGCCGAACGTCAGGTCGTGCGCGCCCAGCGCCTCGAGGTAACGCGCCTGGGCGGGTGTCTTGGCGGCGATGGCGCCGCGCCGGCCCACGGGCAGGGCGGGGCCGCCCGCGGCGGGCGCGTCGTCGCCTGTGCGTGCAGCGTTTATGGCGGCGCGCACGTCGGACTCGGTCACCTCGGCGCCCGCATCCGCGCGGGCGGCGATGCCGTTGACCGCGCGCCTCGCAGCCGTGCGGCCGCGCTGGTCGCCCTTCAGGCGCACGCCGCCGCCCGGTGTCTCCACGAGCACGCGGAAGGCGTCCTCAACCAGGGCGGCGTGGCGGCTGCGCGGTCCGGCCACCGCGCGCACCGCTGCGTCGGCCAGGGGCAGGAACTCTTCGCCCTCGCGGCTCAAGCTGCTACCTCGCAACCATGGGCGTCCGGCTGTCGCGCCAGCTTTCCGGCCAAGCTGTTGGGGCCGACGCTGAGGATGTCGACATCCACGATCCGGCCCAGGAAGTGCTCCGGCGCTTCCACCCAGACCGCCTGCAGGTAGGGACTGCGGCCGATGAGCTGCCCCCCCTGGCGCCCGCGTCTCTCCAGCAGCACGGGCAGGCGACGACCGACCGTTGCGGTGTTGAACACGTGGGTCTGTACGGCCAGCGCCGCCTGCAGACGCGCCAGCCGTTCGGCCTTGACGGGCTCGCGGACCTGGTCGGGGAGCGAGGCGGCGGGCGTGCCCGGACGCGGCGAATACTTGAAGGCGTAGGCCGAGGCGTAGCGCGCCGCAGCCACCATCTGCAGCGTCGCCTCGAACTCCGCATCGGTCTCGCCCGGGAAGCCGACGATGAAGTCGCCCGAAAGGGCGATGTCTCCTCTCGCCGCCCTAATGCGATCGACCAGCACGAGGTAGCCGGCCGTCGTGTGGCCGCGGTTCATGGCCTTCAGCACCCGGTCGGAGCCGGACTGGACGGGCAGGTGCAGGTAGGGCATCAGCGCCTCGACCTCGCCATGAGCGTCGATCAGGTCGTCGGCCATGTCGCGGGGATGGCTGGTGGTGTAGCGGATGCGGGCGAGGCCCGCGATCGCAGCCAGGTCCCGCACCAGCCGCGCCAGCGACCAGGTGCGGCCATCCGGTCCGACGCCTGCGTAGGCGTTGACGTTTTGGCCGAGGAGCGTGACCTCGCGCACGCCTTGGGCGGCCAGGCTCCGCGCCTCCGCCAGCACGGCGTCCACCGGTCGGGCGTACTCGGCGCCGCGGGTGTACGGCACCACGCAGAAGCTGCAGAACTTGTCGCAGCCTTCCTGCACGGTGAGGAAGGCGGTGGGGCTATCCACGCGTCGCCGGGCGGGCAGGGCGTCGAACTTGGCGTCCGGAGCGAAGTCCGCCGCCAGCCGCTCGACCCGCGAGCGCGCGCCCCGGGCGACGAGTTCGGGCAGCTGATGGAAGGCCTGGGGGCCCACGACCAGGTCCACCGCCGGCGCCCGGATCATGATCTCAGCCCCCTCCGCCTGGGCCACGCAGCCCGCCACAGCGATCGTCATGCGCGCTCCGCCGGCTTCCAGCCGCACGTCCCGCAGTTCCTTCATCCGCCCGATCTCGGAATAGACCTTCTCGGCCGCCTTCTCACGGATGTGGCAGGTGTTCAGCACGACGAGATCCGCATCTTCGGCCGCATTGACGACGGCGTAGCCCTGCGGACGCAGGACGTCCGCCATGCGCTCGCTGTCGTAAGCGTTCATCTGGCAGCCGTAGGTCTTGATGAACAGGCGCTTGGAAGACGGCGCGGGCGGCTGCCGCGTCGAGGGGTCGAGCGCCAGCTGTTCAAGCGCGTGGAGCGCAGGATCGGTCATCGCTGGTCTATGGGGAAGGCTGCGGGCGTTTCCAAGGGTCGGCCGCGTCAGCCCTCACGTTCGCCGAGAGGCACGCCATACAGCTCCAGCCTGTGGGCGATCAACCTGTAGCCCAGGCGCTCGGCGATGGTCGCCTGTAGCCGCTCGATCTCCTCGTCCATGAATTCAACGACTTGCCCGGTCTTCATGTCGATCAGGTGGTCGTGGTGCTCCTCCTGCTGCTCCTCATAGCGTGAGCGGCCGTCGCGGAAGTCATGGCGGGCGATGATGCCCGCCTCCTCGAACAGGCGAACGGTGCGGTAGACGGTCGCGATCGATATATGCGCGTCGAGGCTCGAGGCGCGGCGATAGAGCTCCTCGACGTCGGGGTGGTCGCCGGCATCGGAGAGAACGCGCGCGATGACCCGGCGCTGTCCCGTCATCTTGAGGCCTCGTTCGACGCAAAGGCGCTCGATGCGAGATTCCATCGGTTCCCCGGTTGCTTCTCCCGGCCACGGGCGTAGCCGATTGCGGAGCCTATTGTCGAGCGGGGG
>CAXTRP010000027.1:3691-14335 GCA_964246615.1 uncultured Caulobacteraceae bacterium
GACGGTGGCGATGGAGATGTGCGGGTCCACCCCGGACGCGCGGCGGTAGAGTTCCTCCACGTCGGGATGGTCGGAGGAGCCCGAAAGCACCCGGGCGATCACCCGGCGCTGGTCGGTCATCCGCAGGCCCTTGTCGACGCAAGCCTTTTCGATCCGGTCCACGCCCACACTCCCTGACCGCTCCAGCATACGGTCATGCAGGCGCGGTGTTAAGCGGACGCTTGAGGATCAGGGCGTCCGCTGCGCCTCCCGGGCGAGCGTAATAGCCGCGTCGCCGTCCGGTCGGCTCGAACCCGGCTGCAGCATACAGGGCGCGGGCGGCCATATTGTCTTCGGCGACTTCCAGCCACAGGGCCTCCGCGCCTCTGGCGCAGGCCTCGGTGGCGACCGCCTCCACCAGGGCGCGGCCCAGTCCCCGGCGTCGCGCGGCGGGGTCCACCGCCAGGGTAAGGACCTCCGCCTCGCCCGCAGACGCCCGGGCCAGGATGAAGCCGGCCCAGGGCGCGCCGACGGCCATGCAGAACGCCGTAGGAGCGTCCAGTTCCTGGATGATGGCGGAGGCGCTCCAAGGGTTTGCGAAAGCCCTGGCGTGGAGCTCAGCCAGGACGGCGGCGCCTTCGCACTCCACAGCCACGAGCTCTGCGGCGGGATGAGCGAGCGTGCTCACGGGTGCGCCGCCTTCACCCGCACGCGCCCTTCAGGTCGGCCGCGACTCTCCCGCAGCCCGTCTGCGCCGGGCCCGCATCCCGTTCACCCATGCCGCGCCGCAGCCGTTGCGCGTTCGGCGATGGTCCGGGCGTCCGGCGCCCTCAGGTAAAGAGGCGAAGGCCTTTCCTGCGGCATAGGACGGGCCGCGGCTAGGCGGGCGAGCGCTACGGGGTCGACGGTTTCCGGCCCAGCCGTCGTGTAGCCGAGCAGGGCTGCGCCAGAACCGACCACAGTCGTCTTCGCGGTCGCGCCGAGACCCACGATCAGCGCCTGCGCCTCGTCCAGGCTCAGGTTCCCGGGCTCCGTCAGCGGCTCGCCGCCGGAAAAGACCTGCAGGTAGAGCTGGTCACGGCGGGCGTCGAGGGCGGCGATCGCCAGGGGCGCCGCATCAGCGCCATCCAGGCTCGCCATCAACGCCTCCAGCGTGCCGACGCCCACGCACGCCACGTCGAGCGCCAGCGACAGGGCCTTGGCGAAGGCTAGCCCAACGCGGAGGCCCGTGAAGGAGCCTGGCCCTATCGTCACCGCGATGCGCTCCAGCCGATCGAACGCCAGCTTCGCCTCCGCCACCGCTTCGGCTACCATAGGCGCCAGCCGCTCCTGGTGGCCGCGCGCCATGGGCTCGCTACGGGTCGCCAAGGACAGGCCGTTGGCGACCACCGCCACCGAACAGGCGTCCAGCGCCGTGTCGATGGCCAGGACGATCACGCGATCTCGCAGGCCTCCTCGAAGCTCAACCGCGGCAGGCGCGGGAAAGACTCGTCGATCCCGTGGCCGAGCACGCAGATGAAGTTCGACTTCACCGACCCGCCTGAGAAGAACTCGGTGTCCACGCCCGCATTGTCGAACCCCGACATGGGGCCGACGTCCAGCCCCATGCCTCGGGCCGCCATGATCAGATAGCCCCCCTGCAGCGAGCTGTTGCGGAAGGCCGTAATGTCGGTCAACGCCCTGTTCTCACTGAACATCTTGGATGCGTCCGGCCGCACGGGAAACAGCTGCGGCAGCTTTTCGTAGAAGTTCATGTCCTGGCCGACGATGACCGTACAGGGCGCCGCCAGCATCTTGGCGCGGTTCGATTCCATCAGGTGCGGGGCCAGCCGCGCCTTCCCCGCCTCGCTGGTGACGAACACGAACCGGCCGGGCGAGGCGTTCATCGACGTCGGTCCGTACTTCACCAGTTCATAAAGCTGGCGCCAGGTATGCTCCGGCAGGCTTTCCTCCGCCCAGCCGTTGCGGCTGCGAGACTCGTGGAACAGGCGGCCGAGGCTTGCGGCGTCTAAGGGGGCGGACATGGGGCGTTCCAGCTGGCTGTGTAACCGCGAGTGTGGCGGTCGAGGTGGCGGGCTTCAAGCCCGCTCTGCTCTCCCGCCCTCGGGGCGCAGGGAAGTCAGATCGCCTGCTCCACCGCCGTAACCTCCGGCACATAGTGCTTCAACAGGTTTTCGACGCCGCTCTTCAGCGTGGCGGCGGAGGACGGGCAGCCCGAGCAGGCGCCTTTCATGTGCAGGTAGACGACGCCCGTGGCCGGATCGAAACGGTTGAACAGGATGTCCCCGCCATCCTGCGCCACGGCGGGGCGCACCCGGCTGTCGAGCAGGTCCTTGATCTCCAGGACGACCTGAGCCGTATCGCCCTCGTAAACCTCTGCGTCATGGCCGCCCGGCGCACCTCCATCGTCGCTGTAGAGGGCCGCGCCGGAGGTGAAGTGGTCCATGATCGCCGACAGGATCGGCGCCTTGAGCTGGCGCCACTCCAGATCGCCCGCGTCTCGACTGACGGTGATGAAATCGGGGCCGAAGAACACCCGGGCCACGCCGTCCACCTCAAACAGGGCGCGCGCAAGGGGGGAGACGGTCGCCTCCTGGGGCGAGCGGAACTCGCGCGTGCCCTCCTCGGTGACGTCACGGCCCGGCAAAAACTTCAGGGTGAGGGGGTTGGGTGTGGTTTCGGTCTGGATGAACACGGGCGGTCGACCTGCTAAGGTTTGGCTGTCACAGATGGCCCGTGGACGAAGGCCGCGCAAGTTTACGCGTCAGTCCGCGTCGCCGTCAGCTCTACGCCAGCCGCGCCTGCGCCGGCGATCGCCTCCGGCTTTCGCACCCGCACCCGCACCGCAAGCGCGCGAGGATGGTCCAGGCAGTCGGCGGCCAGCCGTTCGGCGAAACTCTCCACCAGCTCGATGTGGCCTGACGCCGCCAGGACGCGCGCCTTGGCCGCCAGGGTCTCATAGTTCACCGTCCCATGGATGCCGTGCGCGCTCAAAGGGCTCAGGCTCAGCTCCACGTCCACCGACAGGGGCTGGGTGCGGCCGCGCTCGTGGTCGTAAAGCCCGATCTCGGCGTCGAGCGCCAGACCTTCCACGAAAACGGACAGGGTCTGGACCATGCCTCCCGGCGACGCCATCCTCAGTCGCCTGCGATGTCGGCGGTGCGCCAGGCCAGGTGCTGGCCGCCGTCCACCGCGATCATCTGGCCGGTGACCGCGCGTGCGCCGGCCAGGTAGACGATGGCGGCGGCCACCTCGTCCGGCGGCGAACCGTGGCCGAGGGGGACGGCGGCGGCCTCCGCGGCGAAGGCGGCTTGGTCCTGGTGGATGGAGGCCAGCGTGGGCCCGGGGCCGACCCCGTTCACCCGGATGCGCGGCGCCAGCGCCTGGGCCATCATGCGCGTGGCGCTCCACAGGGCGGACTTGGAAAGTGCATAGCTGAAGAACTGCGGGTTGGGCTTCAGCACGCGCTGGTCGACGACGTTCAGGATGCAGGCCTCCCCATCGGCGATGTCGGTCGGGAGGGCGGCCGCGAACGCCTCCGCCAGGACGATCGGCGCGCGCAGGTTGGTCTGCATGTGCAGCTCCCAACCCGCGCGATCCAGTGCGCCGAAGCGGTCGTCGCGAAAGACGGCGGCGCAGTTTACCAGCAAGGTGAGCGGCCCGATCCGCTGAGCCGCCTGGGTGGGCAAGCCCGCTACCGCCGCTTCGTCGCCCATGTCGGCCGCCAGCGCCATGGCCCGCCGCCCGCTGGCCTCCAGCGCCGCCACCGTCTCGCCGGCGTCGTCAGCCGAGTTTCTGCGGTGCACGGCCACGTCGTAGCCGGCGTCGGCCAAGGCTAGAGCGATCACGCGCCCGACCCGCTGGACGCCGCCGGTGACGAGCGCCGCCGGCATGGCCTCAGTCCGGACGGCCGAACTCGAACACGTTTACAGCGATGACGGCGACGACGAAGATCAGGATCGGCAGGATGGCGCCCATGGCGGGGTCCTTTGCGGCGGTGCGGCGGCTTTAGACCGGGGATGTTGCAAAAGGAAGCGGCGGCCGCTTCTGCACTCCGCTGCGGAGCCCGTCTATTCCGCCGTCTCCAGGGCCCGCCGCGCGCTCGCCCGCAGCTTCTCGCTCTCGCTCTTTAGCTGTCCACAAGCCGCCAGTATGTCCCGCCCCCGAGGCGTGCGGATCGGCGAGGCGTAGCCGGCGCGGTTCAGGATGGCGGCGAACGCCTCGATGGTCGCGCCGTCGGAGCACTGGTAGGGCGAGCCCGGCCAGGGATTGAAGGGGATCAGGTTGATCTTGGCCGGAATGCCGCCGATCAGCTTGACGAGCGCCCGCGCGTCGGCCGGGCTGTCGTTCACGCCCCTGAGCATGACGTACTCGAACGTCACCCGCCGGGCGTTGGACAGGCCGGGATAGGCGCGGACCCCGGCCATCAACTGCTCCAGCGGATACTTGCGGTTCAGCGGCACCAGCTCGTCGCGCAGCGCGTCGTTGGGGGCGTGCAACGAGATGGCCAGCATGGCTTGGGTGCGCTCGCCCAGCGGCCCCAGCTCGGGCACGACGCCAGAGGTGGAGACGGTGACACGCCGGCGAGAGATGGCGATGCCCTCGCCATCGGAGATCACGTCGATGGCGCCGGCCACGCCGTCCAGGTTGTAGAGCGGCTCGCCCATGCCCATGAACACGATGTTGGACAGCCGCCGTTCGTCCTTCGGCGAGGGCCACTCCTCCAGGTCGTCGCGCGCCACCTGCACCTGGGCGATGATCTCGGCAGCCGTCAGGTTGCGCACCAGCGCCTGGGTGCCGGTGTGGCAGAAGGTGCAGTTCAGGGTGCAGCCCACCTGGCTGGAAACGCAGAGCGCGCCGGAGCGGCCGACGTCGGGGATGTAGACGGTCTCCGCCTCCACGCCGGGCGCAAAGCGAAGCAGCCACTTGCGCGTGCCGTCGCGGCTGACCTGGCGCTCCACGATCTGCGGCCGCGCCAGGGTGAACCGGTCGGCGAGGACCGAGCGCATCTCCTTGGACACATCGCTCATCCGGGCGAAGTCGTTCACGCCGTAGTGGTGGATCCAGCGCCAGAGCTGGGTCGCCCGCATCCGGGCCTTGGCCAGCGGAGCCGCGCCGCCGTTCACCAGCGCCGCCGCCAGTTCTGCGCGGGTGAGGCCGGCGAGGTTGGGCGCGGACGACGCAGGCGCGGCGTGCGGTCGCAAGTCCAGGCTGATGATGGGCGTGGCGTCCATGGCCAGAAGATAGGACGTTCGCCCTATTCAGCCAAACGTCGAGGTCACGGCCCGCGCGAGTAGCCGAGGCCGGCGCAGGTCGAGAGGCACTGGGTCCAGCCAGGATCGCAGCCGGTGGTGTCGCCTTGGCCGTTGGCGCAGGTGTTGCGGGCCTCGGCGCACTGCACGCGGCACTGGCCGGTGGTGCTGCGGGCGATCACGGCGGGGCGGCTGAAGCGCGAGTGGAGCGCCGAGCGCAGCATCGGCGGGGCCGGCGGCAGGGCCACGGGCCGCCGCGCTGAAGCGGCTACGGGTTGGCTGGCGTCTCCGGTAGTGTTTTGGCCTATGGCGTTGTCCAGCGCGTTGTCGGCGGGCCGCGCCGCCGGTGGCGGTTGCGGGCGACGGCGAGGGCTCCCGATTTGCGCCGTCGCCGGAACCGAAGACGCCGCGAGCGCTAGAGCGAGCCCGTTGCGCAGCCACACGAAGCGGCGACGCTCCGGGCCCATCTTGCTCAAGCCTTGGCGTCGAACGCCGAGCCGGACGCAACGCCCGCTTCGGCCGGAGCGTAGCTCGCCTCGCTCACCGGCTGCAGCGGCGCCGCGGCCTTCGGCGTCACCGCGACCATGGCGGGACGGATGATGCGGCCGAACAGCTCATAACCCGGTTGCATGACCATGATCACGCTGCCGGGCGCCACGTCGTCGGCCGGCTGCTCCATCATGGCCTGGTGGCGGTTGGGATCGAACTTCTCGCCGCGATCGGGCATGACACGCTTGAGGTTGTTGCGCTCGAAAGCGGTCTGCAGCGCCTTCTCGCTCATCTCCACGCCCATGACGAAGTTCTTCACGGAGGCGTCCTCGACGTCCTTGGGGGCGTGCTGGACGGCGCGGTGCAGGTTGTCCGAGGCGTCGAGCAGGTCGCGGGCGAACTTCTGGATGGCGTAGGCGCGGGCGTCGTTGGCCTCCTTCTCGGTCCGGCGGCGCACGTTTTCGGCCTCCGCCGCGTAACGCATGGCCTGATCCTTCAACACCGCATTCTCAGCCATCAGCTTGGCGAGGGTCGAGCCCGGGTCGATGGCGTCCTCGCCCAGTTCGGCTTCGGGATCGTCAAAGTCGTGTTCGGCCATCCGGCTCTCCAATTGCGTTGTCGACGCGCGATGTCAGCCGCCGTCGAGCAGGCGGCCGAGCACGCGGGCGGTGAAGTCCACGAGCGGGATGACCCGCGCATAGTTCAGGCGGGCTCCGATCGCACCGACCACCTTCTGCTTGCCGGTCATATAGGGCGCCGCGATCACGGCGGAACCCGATAACGAGAACAGCCGCGTTTCAGCGCCGATGAAGATGCGCACGCCCTGGGCCTCGCGCACATCGTCCAGCAGGCCGATCAGCTGCTCCTTCTGCTCCAAATCGTTGAAAAGCAGGCGGACGCGGTCGAGGTCGTCGCGGGCGGTGGCGTCGGCCAGCAGGTTCGCCCGGCCGCGTACGATCAGCGCCCGCTCGCCGCTGGAGCCGCCGCCCCACGCGGCCAGGCCGTCCTGCACCAGGCGGGTGGCGGTGGCGTCCAGCGCTTGACGGGCGGCTTTGAGTTCGGCTGTGATCTCCACCCCGGCCTCGGCCAAGGTGCGCCCCTGCAGCCGGGCGCTGAGGAAGTTGGACGCCTCCTGCAGGCTGGACGGGGTGAGCCCCGGCGGTGTCATCATCAGCCGGTTTTCGATGGAGCCGTCCTCGAACACCATGATCACCAGCGCGCGCGACGGGTCGAGCGGTACGAACTCCACGTGCTTGACGCCGGCCTCGCGCACGGGCGTCACCACCATGCCCGCCCCGCCAGCCAAACCTGAGAGCAGGTTGCTGGCCTCGTCGAGCGCTTCCTGGAAGCTGCGTCCCCACCCGGCCAGACGGCTCTCGATCAGCTTGCGCTCGTCCTCGCCGACGTCGCCGACCTCCATCAGCCCGTCCACAAACAGGCGCAGGCCCGCATGTGTCGGCAGCCGGCCGGCGCTGGTATGCGGCGCGGCCAGCAGGCCCAGCGCCGTCAGGTCCTGCATGGTGTTGCGGATGGATGCGGGGGAGAGCTGCAGGCCGCCCTTGGATACGGTGCGCGAGCCCACCGGCTCGCCCGTCTCCAGATAGGTCTCCACGATCCTGCGGAAGATGTCGCGGGCCCGCTCGTCGAGCACGCCCAGGCTGGCGGCGCGCTCCAGGGCGAAGATGCTGGTGGCGGTGAGCGGTGGGGAGGGCGTCACGACGCGACAAGGTGGCCTCCGGCGCGCCCTTCGTCTAGGTGGATCACCCCCTTCGACGATTAAAGGCTGTACAATGCGCGCTTCCGACCGTGCTCCCGACGCGCTTCGTCCCGTCACCCTGGAAACGGGCGTGAACCGCTATGCCGAAGGCTCGTGCCTGATCGGCTTCGGCCACACCCGGGTGCTGGTGACGGCGAGCCTGGAGGAGGGGGTGCCGGGGTTCCTGCGAGGCAAGGGCCAGGGCTGGGTGACGGCGGAATACGGCATGCTGCCCCGCGCCACCCATACCCGCGGCCGGCGGGAAGCCGCGGCCGGCAAGCAGACCGGGCGCACCCAGGAAATCCAACGCCTGATCGGCCGCTCGCTTCGCGCCGTGGTCGATCTGAAAGCGCTGGGCGAGCGCTCGTTCGCCATCGACTGCGACGTGCTGCAGGCCGACGGCGGCACCCGCACCGCGGCGATCACCGGCGCCTGGGTGGCGCTGAAACGGGCGTTCGACTACCTGCTGGCCGAAGGAGTGCTGAAGCGCGACCCCATGCTGGACCAGGTGGCGGCGATCTCGTGCGGAATCGTGGAGTCACAGCCCCGGCTGGACCTGGACTATGAAGAGGACTCCGGGGCCGAAGCCGACGCCAACTTCGTGCTCACCGGCTCAGGCCAGATCGTAGAAGTGCAGGCGACGGGAGAGAAGCGAGGCTTCAGCCGTCTCGAGTTCGACGCGCTGTTCGGCTTGGCGGAGGGTGGAATCAGAGAACTCTGCGGATTGCAAAAGGCGGCTGTGTAGATGCTCCCCCACCGGGGGAGCTGTCGCTGAGCGACTGAGGGGGTTCCAGCCAGGAACCGAACGCGCAGCCCCCTCCACCCGCTTCGCGGGTCCCCCTCCCCCAAGAGGGGAGGATCGAAGAAGACGCTAGCTGCGGTCTTCGGTGATCAGCGACACCTTGTAGTAGCCGCTGCCCTGCAGCTTGTTGAGTACGGTCATGAAGGTGTTGTATTTCACCTCCTTGTCGGCGCGGATGTAGACCGTCTGGTCTTGCGGGTTGGGGCCGAGCGCCCCGGACAGGTCGGACGGCAGGGTAGGGACGCTGGTCTGACGCTCGCCCACGAAGATGGCGCCGGACTTTTGCAGCGACACCACGGTGGGCGGCTTGGGCGGCTTTGCGGTGTTGGGGAGCGCTGGGGGCAGGTCGAGCTTGATCGACAGGGTCGGCACGGGCGCCGCCACCATGAAGATGATCAGCAGGACCAGCATGACGTCCACCATGGGGGTGACGTTCATGTCGGCGTTGGTGGCGATGGTGAACTTGGACCCCGCCGACGGACCCGAAAGCTGTGCGGCCATTGCTGGAGACTCCCGTGGGCGCGCACTCGGGGCCGCCTGTTCCCAGACCTTTTGCCCGAACGTTGTCAGTTGTAAAGACCTGCGTCCGCCCGGATCCGGGCCTTGAGGGGCAAGCTCGCGTGACTGCCTTCGCCTTCGCCGCCTATGTCGCCGACGCCCGTTTCGACGGCGCCGGCCAAGCCTGGTTCGCGCTCGGCGACGGCACGGTGCGGGGCCAGGGCGTCGCTGATCGCGTTGCTCACAAGGGTGCGGTGCTGTGCGCAACGGTGCATCCGTCGGGCTCGGGCCTGCTTACCGGCGGCGATGACGGCGTGGTGAGCTGGACGCGTGCGGACGGGACGCAGCCGCTGTTCGAACGCCCGGGCCGCTGGATCGACGCGCTGGACGCCAGCGCCGCCACGGGCGTGGTGGCCTACGCCTGCGGGCGGGAGGTGCACGTGCGCGATGTGGCCGACCAGACGTTCGAACGCGTGTTCCGACATGAGCGTTCTGTCGCCGCCTTGGCCCTCGATCCCAAGGGGCGGCGGCTAGCCTGCGCCACCTATGGCGCGGTCATGCTCTGGTATGCCCGCATCGCTGAACAGAAGCCGCAGTCGCTGAAGTGGGCTGGTTCTCATATCGGCGTGGCCTGGAGCCCGGACGCCCGCTTCGTGGTCTCCTCGATGCAGGAGAATGCGCTTCACGGTTGGCGGCTGTCGGATGGCAAGGACATGCGTATGGGCGGCTATCCGGCGAAGGTGAGAAGTCTCGCATTCCTCGGCCGCGGCCGGCTGATGGCCAGTTCTGGCGCTCCGGCTGCGGTGCTGTGGCCCTTCGCCGGGCCGGACGGTCCCATGGGCAAGGAGGCGGTGGAGGTCGGGTTCCACGAGGGTTCGGAGGTCTGCCGGGTGGCGGGGACGCTAGGGGGCTCACGGCTGGCCGGCGGCCGCACCGACGGCTCGGTCTGGGTGGCTGAACTGGCGGGACAAGGCGTGCGCGAGCTGGTCCCGGCCGGTGGCGGGCCCGTCAGCGCCCTGGCGCTCTCAGCCGACGGAGCGCGATTGGCCTACGGCGATGAGAGCGGACGAGCCGGGGTCCTGGACCTCTGAGGCCGGCCGTTAAGGCTCAGCTTAGCGTTTTTGTTTGACGCCGGGCGAAATTCCTTGGAGGCGTGGCGACAGTAACGCTTCAGCCGTGTTGCAGGTGGGGATCTATGAGTGGTGAGTCGTCGGCGCGCCCTAAGCGGGTGCTCATCGTCGAAGACGAGACGCTTGTGGCCATGCTGTTGGAAGACATGCTCGACGATGCAGGCCACACGGTGGCCCACTGCGCGAGCAACCTGCCCCAGGCGCTGAACTTCATCGAAACCCAGCCCGGCGGTTTCGACTTCGCGATCCTGGATGTTAATCTAGGTGGGCAGCCGATCTTTCCGGTTGCTGAGGCGCTGAAGGCCCAGGGCAAGCCCTTCGCCTTCGCCACCGGGTACGGTCCGGCGGGCCTGCCGGACGCTTGGCGCGACCGACCTACGCTCTCCAAGCCATTCGGCGCCTCGGATGTGGCGCGGGTGCTGGAGCGGACTGACTGATCGGTCGGCGGCGAACGGGTTGCGGGTAAGGGCTGAAGACGCTGCGGGTCTTCAGGCTGCGATCTGGTCAACCGGGCTGGTGCGAGCCTTGACCTGGCGCTTCAGCTTCTGGGCGCGGGGCGACAGGACATCATCGCTGGCCTTCAGCAGGTAGACGTCCAGGCCGCCCTTGAAGTCGAGCGTGCGCAGCGCCGCCTTGGAGACCTTCAGCCGGACGCTCTGCTTCAGGGTGTCCGAATAAAGCGCTGTAGACGCCAGCGACGGCAGAAAGCGGCGCTTCGTCTTGATGTTGGAGTGGCTC
>CAXTRP010000027.1:14345-15980 GCA_964246615.1 uncultured Caulobacteraceae bacterium
TGGCTCACGTTGTGGCCCACCATCGGGCCGACACCCGTAAGTTCGCAGCGGCGCGACATGTCTGAAAATCCAAGCTCGTACAGGAATTCGGCGCGCGAGGCCCACCCCGGCGCGTTGGAAGGCGGCTCTATAAGCCGGGAGGCGGCGAAGGGTCAAGCTCATGCACGCGCGTTCGACGGGGCCTCCAGGGGCCAGCCTGCAGCGATGGGGCCAGTCCGGGTCGGCGGACGGGGACTACCGGGTCGTATTCGTCTGTAGCGACGGACCTTCCGGCTGCTGCTGGCCGGCGAACTTCACATTGGAGTTCTCGTCGGACTTCAGCACGCCGAGCAGCTTGACGTCGAACACCAGCACGCTGTTGCCTGGGATCACGGGCGGGTGCCCATCGGCGCCGTAGCCAAGGGCAGGGGGCGTGTAGAGCAGCCATTCGTCGCCTGGGCGCATCCGGGGCAGGGCCTCCATCCAGGCGGGGACGAGGTGGTCGAGCTTCAGCACCGCCGGCTGGCCCGTGGCGCTCGTAGAGTCGAACACGCTGCCGGACAGCAGGCTGCCGGTGTAATCGACCTTCACCTCGTCGCCTTTTTGCGGGTGGGGTCCGCTTGCGGGACCCGAGGCGACCACCTTGTACTGGAGCCCAGATCCGAGAACGACCATGCCCGGCGCCTTTTTGTTGTGCGCCAGGAAGTCGTTCTGATCCTGGGCCGTGGTCTGCTGCTTGTGACCGCAGGCGGCGAGCAGCGCGCTTCCGGTAATCAGCGCACAGACGGCGGCGCGGCGGACGGTGAACATGGGCGAGCCTCGGTGTGCAGGGCGGACGGCAGACAAATGCGCCGCTCACCGCCCGGTTCACGCGCCCATACTTGGTCGCAGCGTCAGATGCTTTCCCGCTGGGAGAGCTGTCGGCTTAGCCGACTGAGGGGGCTCCAGCTTGGAATGGACGGCGCAGCCCCCTCCACCCTGATGCGCAGGGTTCTGCTCCTCCAAGAGGGGGGATCAGCCAGCCTCAGAGGCGGGGGGGATAGCCGTGTTCGCGGAGCGCCTCGGTGATGTCGTCTGTGTGGCGGGCGTCGCGCGTCTCCACCATGATGTCGAACTCCGCGCCCTTGGCGGGTACGTCGAGCGACAGCCGGTTGTGCGCCACCTCGATGATGTTGCCACCTGCGCTCCCAATCACCGCCGACACGGTGGCGAGCAGGCCCGGCCGGTCGTCGCCGATGATACGGAACGAGGTCAGCCGCCGTTCCCGGATCAGCTCGCGCGTCAGCACCGAGGCCAGCAGCCGCGTGTCGATGTTGCCGCCGCAGAGCACCAGCCCGACCTTCCTGCCCCGGAACTTCTCCGGATAGGCCAGGAGCGCCGCCAGCGACGCCGCGCCTGCACCCTCCGCCACGGTCTTCTCCACGTTGACGTAGAGCGCCACGGCGCGCTCCAGGTCGCCCTCCTCAAGCAGCAGCACCTCGTCCAGGAGCGGCCGCGCCATGGCGTAGGTAAGCTCTCCGACGGTCTTCACCGCAATGCCTTCGGCAATGGTCTGGCCGCCGATATTGGGGCGAAAGCCGCGCATCCGGGCGGTGAAGGACGGGTACATCGCGGCCTCAAGCCCCACGATGCCGATGTCGGGCTTCAGCGCCTTGG
>CAXTRP010000028.1:0-15833 GCA_964246615.1 uncultured Caulobacteraceae bacterium
CTTATTTTCGGGGCCTTGCTGCTGGGCGTCTATCCGCACCTGGTGACCAACGTGACGTCAGCTTCCGTCGACCGGCTGATCGACCTGTGGCGCGCCGGCGCACCGGGATAAAGGGTCAAACGCGATGAGACCGATACGATGAGCCCGATCCAATGACGTTTTCCGGCGCGCTGTCCGTCGCGCTTCCCGAACTGATCCTGTCCGTCGGTGTGCTCGTCCTGCTGATCACGGGCGCGTTTCTGGGCGACAAGGGAACGCGCGTTGTGGCTGTCGGGGCTGGCGTGATCCTGATCGCCGCCGCCATCGCCGCCATCGCCGGACCGCAGGGCGCGGCCTTCAACAACGGGTTCGTGGAGGACGAGGCGGCGGTGTACGCCAAGGTGGTGATCTATCTGATCAGCGCTGTGGGCCTGATCATCGCCGAGCCCTGGCTGAAGCGCATCGGCGGCAGCCGGTTCGAGTACCCGATCCTGATCCTGCTGGCCGCGCTCGGCATGGGCATGATGGTCTCGGCCGGCAACCTGATCTCGCTCTACATCGGGGTGGAGCTGCAATCCTTGGCCTTGTACGTACTCGCCGCCTTCCGCCGCGACGATCCGCGCGCGTCCGAAGCGGGGCTGAAGTACTTCATCCTGGGCGCGCTCTCGTCCGGTATCCTGCTGTACGGCGCGAGCCTGGTCTACGGGTTCGCCGGTTCCGCCCGCTTCACTGACATCGCCGCGGCCGTGCAGTCGGGAGCAAGCGCGGGCGCCATCTTCGGCATCGTGTTCCTGATCTGCGGGCTGGCGTTCAAGGTCTCGGCCGCGCCGTTCCACATGTGGACGCCGGACGTCTACGAGGGCGCACCGACGCCGGTCGTCGCCTTCCTGACAGCCGCGCCCAAGCTTGCCGGTATGGTGCTGTTCGCCCGCGCGCTCGCCAACGGTTTCCCAGGCGCTGTGGAGCAGTGGCGCCAGGTGCTGATCGCCATCGCCATCATCTCCATGCTGTGGGGCGCCTTCGCCGGGTTGCAGCAGACTAATCTGAAGCGGCTGTGGGCCTATTCGTCCATCGCCAACGTCGGTTATGCGCTGGTGGGGCTGGCGTCGGGCACCAGCGAGGGCGTGCAGGCCATGCTGGTCTTCATGACGCTCTACATCATCGACGTGACGGGCTTCTTCGCGTGCCTGGTGGCCCTGTCTCGCGACGGCCGGCCCATGGAGACCTTCGAGGACATGGCCGGCCTGTTCAAGGAGCGGCCGGGGGTGGCGGCGGCCATGACCATCTTCTCCCTGTCCGCGCTCGGGATGCCGCCGTTCTCAGGCTTCTGGGGCAAGGTCTATGTGTTCAAGGCGGCGGCGGGGGCCAACCTCGGCTGGCTGGCGGCGCTGGGTCTGTTGTCCAGTGTGGTGGCGGCTTTCTATTACCTACGCCTCATCAAGACGATGTGGTTCGACCCGACGCGGGGGGCGACAGACGCCTCGCCCATGGATGCACGCGGCGTGGCGTTCGTGGCGGCGGCGTTCTCCCAACCCGTGGTGATGCCGTTCCTGGGGCTGCTCGACCCGCTATCCAAGACTGCGGCGTCAGCCTTCGGGTTGAACTGAGCGGATGACGCCTGCGGTGCTCGGGGTGGAGGTGCTCCGCCTCGACACGGTGGACTCCACAAACGCCGAAGCCTCTCGCCGAGGTGATGAAGGGGAGGGTGGTCCGCTCTGGATCACCGCGCGCCGCCAGACCGCTGGTCGTGGCCGCATGGGCCGTTCGTGGGAGACCGGGGCCGGCAACCTCGCCGCCACCCTCCTGATCACCACCGCCAAGCCTCCCGCCGAGGCCGCGCAGGTGGCCTTTGTCGCGGCGTTGGCGGTGGCCGACCTCGTCCTCGCCCAGGTCCCGGAAGCCCTTGTTCGCCTGAAGTGGCCCAATGACGTGATGGTGGACGGCCGCAAGGTCTCCGGTGTGCTGATCGAGTCTGGCCGGCGTTTGGACGGGCGGCTCTGGCTGGCGATCGGTGTGGGGGTGAACCTGAAGCGCGGCCGACCAGCCCGCCGCCGCCCTGGCCGACCACCTGCGCCCTGACCTCGCCGCGCCGCTGTCGCCGGATGCCGCCTTGGAAGTCCTTGCACGCGCTTTCGATCGCCGCCTCGCCGCCTGGGAGGCGTATGGCTTCGAGCCGATCCGCACCGCCTGGACCGCTCGCGCCGACCTCGGCCGAACGTGCCTGGCGCGCCTGGATCAGGAGACGGTTGAGGGCGTGGCGGAAGAGTTGGACGCTGACGGCGCCCTGCGGCTACGGCTGGCGGAGGGGGGTTCGCGTCGGATTACAGCGGGAGATGTGTTCTTCCCATGCTGCTAGCCGTGGAGCAGGGCAACACCAACACCACCTTCGCCCTGCACGACGGGGGGCGGTGGATAGCCCAGTGGCGCACCGCGACCGACCCCGCGCGCACCGCCGACGAGTACGCCGTCTGGCTGCACCAGTTGCTTTCCATGCAGGGCATGAAGCTTGGTGACATCGACGACTGCATCGTCTCCAGCGTCGTGCCGCAATCGGTGTTCAACCTGCGCAATCTGGCCCGACGCTACCTGAAGGTCGAACCGCTGGTGGTGGGCGAGAATGTCGAGCTCGGCATCGACATCCGCATCGAGAAGCCGTCGGAGGCCGGCGCGGACCGGCTGGTCAACGCCATCGGCGGTTTCCTTAAGTACGGCGGCCCTCTGATCCTGATCGACAGCGGTACGGCCACCACCTTCGACGTGGTGGGCGCCGATGGCGGGTTCGAGGGCGGGTTGATCGCACCGGGCATCAACCTTTCCATGCAGGCGCTGCACAGCGCCGCCGCCCGTTTGCCGCGGGTCGCCATCACCCGCCCCGCGCACGTGATCGGACGAGGCACTGTCGAAGCCATGCAGTCTGGTGTATTCTGGGGCTACGTCGCTCTGATCGAAGGGCTGATCGACCGCATCCGCGCCGAGTACGGCGCTCCGATGCAGGCGATCGCCACCGGCGGCGTAGCCTCTCTTTTCGAAGGCGCAACGACCAGGATCGACGCCTTCGATCCCGAATTGACCCTGCGGGGCCTGCTGGAAATCACACGCCGCAATGGCGATCTAAGGATTAGATGAACAACGCTGTCACTGAAGACCTGGTCTTCCTGCCGCTCGGCGGCTCCAACGAAATCGGGATGAACCTGAACCTGTACGGGTTCGGACCGCCTGCGGCCCGCAAATGGATCGTCGTCGATCTCGGCATCACCTTCGGCGACCAGACCACCCCGGGCGTGGAGATCATCACCCCCGACCCCAGCTACCTGGAATTTATCCGCAAGGACGTGCTGGCCATCGTGCTGACCCATGCGCACGAGGACCACATAGGCGGCGTCGGCTGGCTGTGGCCCCGGATCAAGGCGCCCGTCTACGCCACCCCCTTCACCGCCTTTTTGGTACGCGAGAAGCTGCGTGAGAAAGGCTTGGCCGATCAGGTTCCGATCACCGAGGTGCCGCTGTCCGGCCACGTGCAGATCGGGCCTTTCGGCATCGACTTCATCACCTTGACCCACTCGATCCCCGAGCCCAACGGTATGGCGATAACCACCCCGCTCGGCGCCATCCAGCACACCGGCGACTGGAAGCTCGACCCCGATCCGGTCCTGGGCGCCGCCACCGACGCCGCCAAGCTGCAGCGCCTGGGCGATCGGGGCATCCTCGCCATGGTCTGCGACAGCACCAACGTGTTCCAGGAAGGCTCCGCGGGGTCGGAGGCCGACGTGCGCGTGGCGCTGAGCGAGCTGATCGGCACGCTGAAGGGCAAGGTGGCCGTCGGCTGTTTCGCCTCCAACGTGGCGCGCATGGATAGCGTGATCCGTGCGGCCGAGGCCAACGGGCGACGCGTTTGCCTGCTCGGCCGCTCCATGCATCGCATGACCGCCGCCGCCCGTACCGTGGGCCTGTTGGAAGACGTGCAGCCGTTTGTGCCCGACACCGAGGCCAAGCACTTCCCCGACAACCATATCCTGTTCCTGTGCACCGGCAGCCAGGGGGAGGAGCGCGCGGCCCTGTCGCGCATCGCCAGCGGTACGCATCCCCACCTGAAGCTCGGGGCGGGGGACAGCGTGGTGTTCTCCTCCCGCGTGATCCCGGGCAACGACATCCCGATCAGGAACCTGCAGAACCGGCTCTCCGACCGGGGTGTGCGCATGTACACCGACAAGGACCATCCCGGCATCCACGTCTCCGGCCACCCCTGCCGCGACGAGCTGGCCCAGATGTACGCCTGGGTGCGGCCCAAGATCGCGGTGCCGACCCACGGCGAGCGCCGTCACCTGATCGAGCACCTGGCCTTCGCCCGGGAGCACAACATCGAGCAGGCGATCGCGCCCCGTAACGGCGATGTGGTTCGGCTCGCGCCCGGTCCGGCGATGATCGTGGACGAGGTGGCGGCCGGCCGGCTGTTCCTCGACGGCAACGTGCTGACGCCGGAGAACAGCGAGCCGTTGCGCGAACGTCGGCACGCCGCCGCCAACGGCATGCTGGTGGTGGCCGTGACGCTGGACAAGAAGAACAAGCTCGCCGCCGACGCCGAGGTGCGCGCCATCGGCCTGCCGGCCGAGGCCGATTATCCGCTGAAGGACCTGCTGGAGGATCTGGCCGAAGAAGCCGAGGACGCTGTGGAGGACCTGAGCGTGGATGACCGCGGCGACGACATGGCCGTGCGCAAGGCCGTCGGCCGCGCCCTGAAGCGCACCTCCCAGCGTATCTGGTCGCGCCGGCCCGTTGTCGAGACGCTGGTGACGCGGCTGTAGAGGCTTGGCGCAAGGAAATTTGGCCGCCTGTCCCTCTCGGGACAAGCCTGAGGATGACGGTGGATTAGGTCGTAGGGAACATGATCGGCAAGCTGAACCACGTGGGCGTTGCAACCCCATCCATCGAGCAGTCCTCCGCCCTCTACCGCGATCTTTTCGGGGCCAGCGACATCACGCCCAAGGTCGCGCTTCCTGAGCAGGGCGTGTGGGTCAGCTTCGTCAACCTGCCGAACAGCCAGATCGAGCTGATCGAACCTTACGGCGAGGCCTCCCCCATCCACGCCTTCCTGGCCAAGAACCCCAAGGGCGGCCAGCATCACGTGTGCTTTGAAGTGCCAGACATCCTGGCCGCCCGCGACGCCCTGCGCGCCAAGGGCGCTGCGGTGCTGGGGACGGGCGAGCCGCGCATCGGGGCGCACGGAGTGCCGGTGATCTTCCTGCACCCCAAGGGCACCGGGGGTGTGCTGGTGGAGCTGATGCAGGAGCCCGGCGAGCACCACTGATGAGCGGACAAGCGCCCACCCTGATCTGGTCTTCTGTCGCAGCTTAGCGGGGGTGACATGGGCCCGGTTTGGACGATCTCGATCTATTTCGTGACCTGGTGGATCGTGCTGTTCGCCGTCCTGCCGCTGGGGTCGCGCAGCCACTCTGAGGCCGGCTCCCACGTTTCCGATGGCGGCGATCCGGGCGCGCCGGTGAACCCCAACCTGAAGAGGAAGGCGCTCACCACCACCTGGGTGGCCGCCATCGTCACTGCGCTGATCTGGGTGGTGGTGCAGTTCGGTCTGATCCCCATCCCTCAGCTGCCGAGCTAGGCGGGACGCTGGCCGGAGCGGCGGCGTCGCTGACCCAGCGCCTGAAAATGAGGCGCCCGGACGAATTCCGCTGCCACCCGTCGTCCGCGGCACGACAGGGCTGGCGACGCAGCGTCACCGTCTCTCCCGACAACTGTGATGGTTGTCGTTCGAGTGGCCCGATGACTTCAGAGCCGCGCGATTGTCCGCGCGGCTCTTTTTTCCGCTACAGCTTTCCCCTTGATAGCGCATGTGTGACCGCTAGAACTCGGCTGTCTCGACTCAGTCCCCGCCAAGGTCACCGATGCGCCTGTCGCGCTACTTCCTGCCCGTCTTGCGGGAGACGCCCTCCGAAGCCCAGATCGTCAGCCATAGGCTGATGCTGCGCGCCGGCATGATCCGGCAGGAGGCGGCGGGCATCTACGCCTGGCTGCCGCTCGGCCTGCGCGTGCTGCGCAAGATCGAGCAGATCGTGCGCGAGGAAATGGATCGCGCCGGCGCTATCGAGCTGCTGATGCCCACGCTTCAGCTCGCCGACCTGTGGCGCGAGAGCGGGCGCTACGAGGACTACGGCCAGGAGATGCTGCGCATCACCGATCGGCATGAGCGCGAGCTGCTCTACGGCCCCACCAACGAGGAGATGATCACCGAGATCTTCCGCGCCTCGGTGCGGTCCTACAAGGACCTGCCTAAGAACCTCTACCACGTGCAGTGGAAGTTCCGGGACGAGCAGCGGCCCCGCTTCGGCGTGATGCGTGGGCGCGAGTTCCTGATGAAGGACGCCTATTCCTTCGACGTGGACGAAGCCGCAGGACGCGCGAGCTACAACCGCATGTTCGTGGCCTATCTTCGCACCTTCGGCCGCATGGGGCTGAAGGCGATCCCGATGCGCGCCGAGACAGGGCCGATCGGCGGCGACCTCTCTCACGAGTTCATCGTGCTGGCCGAGACGGGCGAGAGCGCGGTCTACTGCGACAAGGCGGTGCTCGACCTGCCTATCCCGCCGCAGGACGTGGACTACCTGGGCGACCTGGCGCCGATCCTGGATCAGTGGACCGCGCCCTACGCCGCTACCGAAGACGTGCACGACGCCGCCCGCTTCGAGGCTGAGACGCCGCAGGATCGCCGCATCGCCACCCGGGGCATAGAGGTCGGGCAGGTGTTTTTCTTCGGCGACAAGTATTCCAAGCCCATGCGCGCCATGGTGGCGACGCCTGACGGTGGCGAGGTGGCGGCGCAGATGGGCTCCTACGGCGTAGGCGTGTCACGGCTGCTCGGCGCCATCATTGAGGCCAGCCACGACGAGCAGGGGATCATCTGGCCGGACGCGGTGGCGCCCTTCGGCGTCGCCGTGGTCAACCTGCGTCCAAGCGACCCGGACGTGAACGCCGCGTGCGAGCAGGCCTACGCGGCGCTGACCACGGCCGGTAGGGAGCCGCTGATGGACGACACCGACGAGCGACCGGGCGCCAAGTTCGCCACCATGGACCTGATTGGCCTGCCCTGGCAGCTGGTCATCGGGCCCAAGGGCCTGAAGGACGGCGTTGTGGAGCTGAAGCGCCGGGCAACAGGCGAGAAGCAGAGCCTGCCTCTGGCGGATGCTTTGAAGGCGCTGGGAGCGTGAGCGCGGCCGCCGGCTGCCCCCATCGTCCGCTCCGCGGCCACTTTTCCCAAGGGGGGAAGATCGAAGAGGCGCTCTTGATCCTCCCCCTGTGGGGGAGGGGGACCGCGCGTGGCGTGGTGGAGGGGGCCAACCGCCACCGCCTTCATGTCTGACGCCCCGCCGTTTGGCCTGTGGGAGCGCACGCTCGCCTACCGCTACCTGCGCGCCAAGCGCAAGGATGGAGGCGTGGCGCTGGTGTCGATCATCTCGTTCGTCGGCATCCTGCTCGCGGTGGCGACGCTGATCATCGTCATGAGCGTCATGAACGGCTTTCGCACCGAGCTTGTCGGGCGGATGCTGGGCTTCAACGGCGACGCCTTCGTCACCGGCCCGGCTATTAACGGCGCCGGTCGCCAAGCCCTGTTGCAGCGCCTTCGCGCCGTTCCAGGCGTCACCCAGGTTTTGCCGGTCGTTGAGGCGCAAGCCCTGGTGCAGGGGCCCGAGCAGGTCTCCGGCGCCATCGTGCGCGGGATCACGCCGGGTGACCTGAACGATACCAGGATCGTCTCGGGCAGCATCAAGGAAGGTTCGCTGAACGGCTTCGGCGGCGGCGATTACGGCGGCGACCTGATCATCGCGGGGTCACGCCTGGGCGCCCAGGTCGGGGTTAAGCCCGGCGACAGCCTGACCCTGATCTCGCCGAACGGCAGCGACACCGCCTTCGGCTCGGCTCCCAACCGCAAGGCCTACACGGTGGACGGCCTGTTCACCGTGGGCATGAGCGAATACGACGCCAGCTTCATCTACATGCCGCTGACCCAGGCCCAGCTATTTTTCGGCCGCGGGGACACGGTGGATACGATCGAGGTGAACATCGACAACCCCGACCATATCGAACGCCTGCGTCCCCTGCTCGAACAGGCGGCGGGGCCGAGCGCCATCGTCACTGACTGGCGCGACCGCAACAAGAGCTACTTCAACGCGCTGGAGGTCGAACGCGCGGTGATGCGGCTGATCTTGATGCTGATCGTGGCCATCGCCGTGATGAACATCATCTCGGGCCTCGTCATGCTGGTGAAGAACAAGGGGCGCGACATCGCCATCCTGCGCACCATGGGCGCCAGCCAGGGCTCTATCCTGCGGGTGTTCTTCATGTGCGGGGCCTTGATCGGGGCGTCGGCGACCGCAGTCGGCCTGGTGCTCGGCTCGCTGTTCTGCATCTTCATCGACCCGATCCAGTCGGTGGTGGAGGCGATCACCCACACCTCGGTGTTCAGCCCGGACACTTATTTCCTGTCGCGCATCCCCGCTCGGATCGACTGGAGCGAAGTGGGTCTGGTGATCTTCTGGTCGCTGCTGATGAGCTTCATCGCAACCCTGCCGACTGCGTGGCGGGCGTCCCGCCTCGATCCGGTGGAGGCGCTGCGGTATGAGTGAGGCCGCGCCGGCGCCTGTCCTGTCGCTTCGCGGCGTCACCCGCACCTACAACACCGGCGCCGGGCGAGACCTCACGGTGCTCAAGGGCGTCGATCTCGACGTCCATCCGGGCGAGATCGTGGGGCTGATCGGTCCATCGGGGTCGGGCAAGTCGAGCCTGCTGCACGCTGCGGGGCTGCTGGAGCACCCCACGGCCGGGCAGGTGAGCGTGACGGGGGTGGACTGCACGAGGCTGAATGACCGGGCGCGCTCGCGGTTGCGGCTCGGTACGATCGGTTTCGTCTACCAGTTCCACCACCTGTTGGCCGAGTTCAGCGCCGTGGACAACATCGCGCTTCCCCAGATGATCACAGGCGTGCGCCGGCCTGCGGCG
This sequence comes from uncultured Caulobacteraceae bacterium, assembly GCA_964246615.1. Classification (GTDB taxonomy): domain Bacteria; phylum Pseudomonadota; class Alphaproteobacteria; order Caulobacterales; family Caulobacteraceae; genus CAHJWH01. The sequence continues at coordinate 8,989 of CAXTRP010000028.1, forward strand.
CGGGAGCGGGCGAGAGCGCTGCTGACGCAGCTTGGCCTCGGCGACCGGCTGGACCACCAGCCCGCCCAACTTTCCGGCGGCGAGCAGCAGCGGGTGGCTATCGCGCGGGCGTTGGCCAACCAGCCGCGCCTGCTGCTGGCCGACGAGCCTACCGGCAATCTTGACCCCACGACGTCTGGCGCGGTGTTCCAGAGCCTGTTCGACCTGGCGCGTCTGCGCGGGGTGGCCTGCCTGATCGCCACTCACAACCTGCCGCTCGCCGACTTCATGGATCGCGTGTTCGCCCTGGAAGACGGGCGGCTGGTGGAGCGGGTGCGGCGCTAGAGCCGGGAGGCCGGCCGATCAGAGGTCGGCCGGCGCCTGTTTGCACCGTCTTCCCGGGGCTTGTCCCTGGGCTTCATCGAGCGACGCCTTCGTCCGACATCGCGCCATGAATGCCCGGGACAAGCCCGGGCATGAGGGAGGAGAGGGCCTATTCCGCCGCCTGCAACTCCGGCTCGGGCACGCCGCGGGCGAGGTTGCGCAGGACGTAAGGCATCACGCCGCCCGCCTTGAAGTACTCAAGCTCCGTTTCCGTATCGATACGGCAGGTGACCGGGAAGCGGGCGACCTTGTGGTCCGCGGGGCGGAACAGCTCCACCATCAGCGTCTTGCGGGGGCTGAGCTGGTTCAGGCCGCGGATGGTGATGATCTCCTCGCCGGTCAGGCCCAAGCGCGCCCAGCCCTCCACCTGGAACTGCAGGGGTAGCACGCCCATGCCCACCAGGTTGGAGCGATGGATGCGTTCGTAGGTCTCGGCGAACACCGCGCGGACGCCGAGCAACCGCGTGCCCTTCGCCGCCCAGTCCCGTGACGAACCGGTGCCGTATTCCTTGCCGGCGAAGATGACCAGCGGACGCCCTTCCGTCTGGTACTGCATGGCGGCGTCGTAGATCGCCATGACGGCGCCGGACGGGAAGTGCTTGGTTACGCCGCCTTCGATCTCGGGAGTGATCTTGTTTCGGATGCGGATGTTGGCGAAGGTGCCGCGCATCATGACTTCGTGGTTGCCGCGCCGTGCGCCGTAGCTGTTGAAGTCGGCCACGTCCACGCCGTGGTGGATCAGGTACTGGCCAGCGGGCGAGGTCTTGCGGATGTTGCCGGCGGGCGAGATGTGGTCGGTGGTGATGCTGTCGCCGAAGATGGCCAGGATGCGCGCCTCCTGGATGTCGGTGACGGGCTTGGGCGTCATCGAGAGGCCCTCGAAATAGGGCGGGTTCTGCACGTAGGTGCTGTCGCCCTCCCAGGCGTAGGTCTCGCCGCCGGAGACCTGGATGCCCTGCCAGTGTTCGTCGCCCTTGAACACGTCGGCGTAGCGGCTGGCGAACAGCGCGTTGGTCACCACTTCACGCTGGATGGTGGCGATCTCTTCCGAGGTCGGCCAGATATCGCGCAGATAGACGGGCGAGCCCTCGGTATCGGTCCCCAGCGGTTCGTGGGTGATGCCGTGCAGCATGGAGCCGGCGAGCGCATAGGCCACCACCAGGGGCGGCGAGGCCAGGTAGTTGGCGCGCACGTCCGGGTTCACCCGGCCTTCGAAGTTGCGGTTGCCCGAAAGCACGCTAACGGCCACCAGGTCGTCGGCGTTGATGGCGTCGCTGATGTTCTGCGGCAGCGGGCCGGAGTTGCCGATGCAGGTGGTGCAGCCGTAGCCCACCAGGTTGAAGCCCAGCGCGTCCAGGTCCGCCTGCAGGCCGGCGTTGGTCAGGTAGTCGGTGACGACCTGGGAGCCGGGGGCCAGCGAGGTCTTCACCCAGGGCTTCACCTTCAGCCCCTTGGCGTGCGCCTTGCGGGCGACCAGGCCTGCCGCGATCAGCACGGCGGGGTTGGAGGTGTTGGTGCAGGAGGTGATGGCGGCGATGACCACGTCGCCGTGGCCCACGTCGAACGCTTCCTGGCCGTCGTCGGCCTTGACCGGGATGCGGTGGTGCTCGTGTCCGGCCTTGCCGAAGTCGGTGGCCAGATGCTCGGCGAACGCTGTGGCCGCCTCGCTGAGCAGCACCCGGTCTTGCGGGCGCTTGGGGCCGGCCAGCGACGGCATGATGGTGGAAAGGTCGAGTTCGAGCGTATCGGAGAAGACCGGCTCGGGACTGTCGGCGTCCGCCCACAGGCCCTGCTCCTTGGCATAGGCTTCGACCAGCGCCACCCGGTCGGGTGTGCGGCCGGTTTCGGTCAGGTACTTGATGGTGGCCTCGGAAACGGGGAAGAAGCCGCACGTGGCCCCATACTCAGGGGCCATGTTGGCGATGGTGGCCTGGTCCTCGATGGTCAGGTGAGCCAGGGCGTCGCCGTAGAACTCCACGAACTTGCCCACCACACCCTTCCGGCGCAGCATCTGGGTGACGGTGAGCACCAGGTCGGTGGCGGTGGCGCCCTCCGGCATCTTGCCGGTCATTTTAAAGCCGATCACCTCGGGGATCAGCATGGGAATGGGCTGGCCGAGCATGGCGGCCTCCGCCTCGATCCCACCGACACCCCAGCCGAGCACGGAAAGACCGTTGACCATGGTGGTGTGGCTGTCGGTCCCGACGCAGGTGTCAGGATAGGCGAAGATGGCGGACTTCACCTCCATAGGCGCGCCCGTCTCGCTATCCGCGAAGCCGCCGTCCTCGATCGTCAGCGATTCGCCCTTGTCGGTGGCGGTCCAGACGGTCTGCGCCAGATATTCCAGGTTCACCTGGTGGCAGATGCCCGTACCCGGCGGCACCACGCGGAAATCGTCGAAGGCCGAGGACCCCCAGCGCAGGAAGCGGTAGCGCTCACCGTTTCGCTCATACTCGCGGTTCACGTTCTCGCCGAAGGACTGGGGCGTGCCGAAGTGGTCCACCATAACCGAGTGGTCGATGACGAGATCGACGGGGTTCAGCGGGTTGATCTTGTCCGGATCGGCGCCGAGCTTGCGCATTGCGTCCCGCATGGCGGCCAGATCCACCACGGCGGGCACGCCGGTGAAGTCCTGCATCAGCACGCGGGCGGGACGGTAGGCGATCTCGTGCTCGACATTACCCTTGTTCTCCACCCAGGCGGCGACCGCGTGGAGGTCTTCAGGCGAGACGGTCGGGCCTTCGTGGCGCAGCAGGTTCTCCAGCAGCACCTTCATGGAGACGGGCAGCTTGGAGATGTTGGTCAGGCCGGCTTCCTCGGCGGCCTTCAGGCTGTAGATGGCATAGGTCTGTTCGCCCACGTGGAGGTCGCGGCGGGTGTTGAGGCTGTCCTTGGACGGCATGGTCGGTCTTCCCTTTCGGCGGGCTCGCGCGCTCATCTTCGGGAAGCACAGGTTCCCGCCAAGCGCCGCGGGGTCTCCCGCAAGCAGGCGTTCATAACGCCCACCTGCGGGTCCGTCCATGTGGCGTGGCTTAGGAAGCCGCCGCTTTACTTGCGAGCGACTTGCAAGTGCTTGGCCATGGCGGCTCTTCACCCCGCCGCAGCCGACCTTTCAGGCTCACATTAGGACACGTGGCGGTCCCCGTGAACCGGTCGGGGATCAGGCAAGAACTCTAACCGCAGACGTGTCTCAGACCTCCTGATTGTAGCGCCCGACCTCAGGGTGGCGGGCTAGCCGCGTCTTGACCTCGTCGCGGAACAAGGCGCGCATGTCGTCGGTGGAGCGCGTCGATTCCACCACCACCACCAGCTCCGGCTTGTTGGAAGAGGCGCGGACCAGCACCCAGCTCCCGTCCTCCAGCGCCACGCGCACGCCGTTGACGGTGATCACCTCGGTGACGGCGCGGCCCAGCACTTTGCCGCCCTGGCTGGCCAGGGCCTGGTACTCGGCGGTGACCCGCTCCACCACGCCGTACTTCCTGTCGTCGTCGCAGTGCGGGCTCATGGTCAAGGAGGTGTAGGCGACCGGCAGCGCCCCCTTCAGCTGGCTGATCGTCCGCCCCGGATTGCGTTCCAGCATGTTGAGCACAGCGGACGCCGCCACCAATCCGTCGTCATAGCCGCGCCCCAGTGGCGCATTGAAGAAGAAGTGGCCGGACTTCTCGAACCCGGCCAGCGCGCCGATCTCGGCTGTCTTACGCTTGATGTAGCTGTGGCCGGTCTTCCAGTAGAGGGTGCTGGCGCCGTTGGCCTTCAGCACCTCATCGGTGGCGTAGAGCCCGGTGGACTTCACATCGACCACGAACCTGGCGTCGCGATGGGTCCTGGAAAGGTCCCGGGCCAGCATCAGCCCGATCTTGTCGGCGAAGATCTCCTCGCCGGTCTCGTCCACCACCCCGCAGCGATCGCCGTCGCCGTCAAAGCCGAAGGCCAGGTCCGCGCCCTCACGCCGGACCGCCTCGGCCATGGAGTGCAGCATCTCCAGGTCTTCGGGGTTCGGGTTGTACTTGGGGAAGGTGTAGTCGAGCTCGCAGTCCATGGGGATCACCTCGGCGCCCATGCGCCGCAGCGCGTCGGGGGCGAAGGCGCCGGCGGTGCCGTTGCCGCAGGCGGCTACCACGCGCAGCTTGCGGGTCAGGGTCGTGCGCGAGGCGACCTCGGCGATGTAGCGCTCCATCACGCCGTCGACCTGCACCAGCTCGCCGCCCGCGCGCTCAACACCGTCGCCGCCGAGCACGATGGCCTTCAGGCGGCCCATCTCTTCGGGGCCGAAGGTGAGCGGCGGGGCGCAGCCCATCTTCACCCCGGTCCAGCCGTTCTCGTTATGGCTGGCGGTGACCATGGCGACGCACGGCGCATCGAGGTCGAACTGGGCGAAATAGGCCATTGGCGAGAGCGCCAGGCCGATATCCAGAACCTCGCACCCCGCCGCGACCAGACCGAGGCTCAGCGCCTGCTTCACGTTGATGGAATAGGAGCGGAAGTCGTGGCCGACCACCACGCGGGGCTTCACGCCGACCTCGTGGATGTAGGCGCCAAGACCCACGCCCAGCGCGGTCACGCCCAGGTAGTTGATCTCCTGACCAAGGATCCAGCGTGCGTCGTACTCGCGAAAGCCCTGCGGCTTCACCAGCGGCGTGACTTCGTACTCAAGCGTGTTCTGGACCAGGTCGGCGCGGGGGCGGGGCAGGGGCATCTGGTTTCCTTGGGTCCGCTCAGGCCACGCCGGTGCGCAAGAGGTCGTGGATGTGCAAGACGCCCACCGGCAAGCCATCGTGCACCACGAACAGCACGGTGATGCGACTGTCGTTCATCTCCCGCAACGCTTCCACCGCCAACACGCCAGGGCTGATCGTGTGAGGCGCGGGCGTCATGATCTGGGCGGCCGTGTGCGCCATCAGCCCGCTCATGTGGCGCCGGAGGTCGCCGTCGGTGATCACGCCGAGCAGGCGGCCATCGCCATCCACCACTCCGGCGCAGCCGAAACGCTTCTCCGTCATGGTGAGCAGGGTGTCCGCCATGGAGGCATGGCGAGCCACGAGCGGCAGCTCGGCCTGGCCATGCATCAACTCTCCGACCGTGCGCAGCGCCGCGCCCAGCTTGCCGCCGGGATGGTAGACGCGGAACTCGCTGACCCCGAACCCCCGCCGCTCGAGCAGCGCCACGGCCAAAGCGTCGCCGAGCGCCATCTGCAGGGTGGTCGAGGTGGTGGGTGCGTCCACCGACGCGGCGGCCTCGGCGGCGTCCGGCAGCAGCAGCAGCAGGTCGGCGGCGGCGCCGAGCGCGCTGTCGGCGCGGGCCGTCATGGCGATGAGCGGGATGGCGAAGCGCTTGGCGTAGGCCACAACGTCGGCCAACTCCCGCGCCTCGCCGGACTTGGACAGGGCCAGGACTGCATCGTCGGCGGTGATCATGCCGAGATCGCCGTGACTGGCCTCCGCCGCGTGCACGAACAATGCGGGCGTCCCAGTGGAGGCCAGGGTTGAGGCGATCTTGCGCGCCACGTGACCGGACTTGCCGACGCCGGTGCAAACCAGCCGCCCCTTCAGCCTGGCGACCTGCTCTACGGCGCGGCTGAACGGCCCATCCAGCCCGTCGGCCAGCTGCAGCAGCGCGTCGGCTTCCGCCCTCAGCACCCGGCGCGCGATCTCCAGGGCGGTAGGCGAGGCGGCGGGCGGGGCGCTCACAGGATGCCGCGTTTCTTGGGCCGCTCGTTCAACTCAGGGCGCAGCTTGGGCTGGCGCGCCTGGACCTGAGCGGTCGTCTCGTGCCCGAAGGGCGCGGGCGACCGCCGGCCGTCCCCCTGCGGGAACACCAGGGCCAGCGCCACCATGGCCAGGATCGCCAGGGCCGTCAGCGAGAAGAACACGCGATCGGACATCGGCGCGCTCTTTAGCGTTGCAGGGCGTCGAGAGGAAAGGCGTATGGCGACGCACTTCCACGCCGCGATGACGCTTCGGCGCAAGCGGGCGCGGTGCTAGGCTGGGCGCGCCGAACTGGAACCCATCGCTGTGACCCCGCAAATCCTGCTCGCCGTCGTGCTGTTCCTGGCCGTGGTCACCCTTCTGAAGGGCGTGGGCATCAATCAGGAATACCAGCGCGCAGTGATCTATCGCCTCGGACGACTGTCGGCGCCGAAGGGGCCGGGCGTCTATTGGCTGATCCCGTATCTGGATCGGGCGGTGAAGGTGGACCTGCGTACGATCACAGTCTCGCTGCCGACGCAGGAGACGATCACCAAGGACGGCGTGGCGGTGAAGGTGAACGCCACCCTGTGGCACAAGATCAGAGACCCCGTGCTGGCGGTGAACGCAGTGCGCGATCGTGACAACGCCGTGCTGCAAGCGGCCGAGACGTCGTTGCGCGACGCCATCGGCCAGCACGAACTGGACCACCTGCTGAAGGACCGGCTGGGCGTCAACGCCAAGCTGATGGACATGCTGTCTCGCGCCGCGGCCAAGTGGGGCGTGGAGATCGACGCG
>CAXTRP010000029.1:0-15405 GCA_964246615.1 uncultured Caulobacteraceae bacterium
CTGGTCAGGCTTCTACAGCAAGCTGTTCGGCTTCGAGGAGCAGAAGTATTTCGACATCAAGGGGCAGGCCACAGGCCTCTTCAGCCAGGCGATGATCGCTCCCGACAAGGCCATCCGAATCCCGCTGAACGAGAGCCAGGACGAGCACAGCCAGATCGAGGAGTTCATCCGCCAGTATAAGGGCGAGGGCATCCAGCACTTGGCGCTCACCACGCCCGACATCTTTGCGACGGTGGAGAAGCTCCGCGAGCGGGGCGTCAAGCTGCAGGACACTATCGAGACCTATTACGAGCTGGTTGACAAGCGCGTCCCCGGCCACAGCGAGGACTTGGCGCGTTTGAAGAAGAACCGAATCCTGATCGACGGCGCGGTCGGCGATGAGGGCCTGCTCCTGCAGATCTTCACCGAGAACCTGTTCGGCCCGATCTTCTTTGAAATCATCCAGCGCAAGGGAAATCAAGGCTTCGGCAACGGCAACTTCCAGGCCCTGTTCGAGTCCATCGAGCTCGACCAAATCCGCCGCGGCGTCATCAAGGTGGACGCCTGAACGCCCTGAACTGAGCGGAGTGGTGCCATGAACGCGCGCACGACCTCCCCCGCCGAGGCGGCGGCCACGCCCATGACCGGCTTCGGCAGCCACTTCCAGACGGAGGCGGTCCCCGGCGCGCTGCCGGTGGGCCGCAACTCGCCCCAGCGCACGCCCTTCGGCCTGTACGCCGAGCAGCTCTCGGGCACGGCCTTCACAGCGCCCCGGTCGGAGAACCGGCGGAGCTGGCTCTACCGCATTCGCCCTTCCGCCAGCCACCCGCCGTTCTGCGCCTACGAAGGGGCGCAGCACTTGCGCTCAACCCCCTTCGACGAGGCGCCCGCGACGCCCAACCGGCTGCGCTGGGATCCGCTTCCGATGCCTGAAGCGGCGGTCGACTTCGTCGACGGGCTGGTCACCTACGGCGGCGCCGGCGACGCGGGCGCGGGCGTCGGCGTGGGAATCCACCTCTACGCCGCCACCGCCTCCATGCAGGACCGAGTTTTCTTTTCCGCCGACGGCGAACTCCTCATCGTGCCCCAGGAGGGACGGCTGGAGCTGCGGACCGAGATGGGGCGGCTGGAGATTTCCCCCCTGCAGATCGCGGTGATCCCCCGCGGCGTACGCTTCGCCGTCCACCTGCCGGACGGCTCCGCGCGAGGCTATGTCTGCGAGAACTATGGCCAGCTATTCCGCCTGCCAGACCTCGGACCCATCGGGGCCAACGGCCTGGCCAACCCGCGCGACTTCGAGACGCCGCGGGCCTGGTTTGAAGACCGGGACGACGCGACGGAGGTGATCCAGAAATTCCAGGGCGGCCTGTGGACGACGGGCCTTGAGCACTCGCCGCTGGATGTGGTGGCCTGGCACGGCAACCTCGCGCCCTACGTCTACGACCTCCGTCGCTTCAACACGATCAACACGGTCAGCTTCGACCATCCCGACCCCTCGATTTTCACGGTGCTGACCTCGCCGTCGGAGGTCCACGGGACAGCCAACTGCGACTTCGTGATCTTCCCGCCCCGCTGGATGGTGGCGGAGGACACCTTCCGCCCGCCCTGGTTCCACCGGAACGTAATGAGCGAGTTCATGGGGCTGGTCGAAGGCGCCTACGACGCAAAGGAGGGCGGCTTCGCGCCCGCCGGCGCGTCTCTGCACAACCAGATGAACGGCCACGGGCCGGACCGGGTGAGCTACGAAAAGGCGACGGCGGCCGAGCTAAAGCCTGAGAAGGTCGACGGCACGATGGCCTTCATGTTCGAGACCCGCTGGGTCATCCGCCCCACCCGCTGGGCCGTAGAAACGCCGACCGTACAACTCGACTACGACATCGTCTGGAACGACTTTGAGAAGGCCCGGCTGCCACGATGACCCCCGCCCTCGACGAGACCCACGACCCGCACCGGCGAAGCTGGGTCGAAGGCGCCGACGGGCATCCGGACTTTCCCGTCCAGAACCTGCCGCTCGGCGTCTTCTCGCCCGCCGAGGGCGCGCGCCGAATCGGCTGCGCCATCGGCGGGCACGTCCTGGACCTGAAGGCGCTGGCGACGACGGAGCTCCTGCCCCAAGCTGTCGCGCAGGCGTTGCAGGCCGAGACCCTGAACGCGCTCCTGGCGCTGCCGGGACGGGCGCGGGCCGGCTTACGCAGGCGGCTGTCGGCGCTCCTCTCGGGCGAGGACGAGCGGGGCCGTGTGGAGCCCCTGTTGCACCCGGCCCCGGACTGCGAGCTGCACGTGCCGGCGGCCATCGGCGACTACACAGACTTCTACGTCGGCATCCACCACGCCACCAACATTGGTGCCCTCTTCCGGCCCGACAACCCGATCCTGCCCAACTACAAGCACGTGCCGATCGGTTACCACGGGCGCGCGTCGTCCGTTCGGGCGTCCGGCGCGTCTGTCGTGCGTCCGTCGGGCCAGAGAAAGCAGCCGGGGGCGGAGGCGCCAGACTTCGGCCCCAGCCGCCGGTTGGACTACGAGCTGGAACTCGGGGTATGGATCGGCGGGGCAAATGCGCTCGGCCAGCCCGTTCCCATTGCGGAGGCCGGCGAGCGCATCGCGGGCCTGTGCCTCCTGAACGACTGGTCGGCTCGTGACCTGCAGGCCTGGGAGTACCAGCCGCTCGGCCCCTTTCTGGCCAAGAACTTCCAGACCACCGTCTCGCCCTGGATCGTGACCGCCGACGCGCTTGCGCCCTTCCGCCGGCCCCAGCCGCTCCGCCCGGCCGGCGATCCGCAGCCCCTGCCCTATCTCTGGGACGAGGCGGATCAGACGGCCGGCAGCTTCGCTCTTGAGCTGACGGTGAACCTGACGACTGCGCGGATGCGCGAGGCGGGCGCCGACCCTCGCCGCCTGAGCCGCGGTACGGTCGGGCCGTCGATGTACTGGACGGTGGCCCAACTCGTCACCCACCATGCCAGCAACGGCTGCAACCTGCAGCCCGGCGACCTTCTGGGCACCGGCACCCTCTCAACCGCCGAGCCGGCGGGCTACGGCAGCCTGATGGAGCTCTCCGTCGGGGGGGGCAGTCCCCTGACGCTCCCGAGCGGCGAGACCCGCACCTTCCTGGAGGACGGCGACGAGATCGCCTTCTCCGCGCGGGCGAGCGCGCCCGGGCGCGTCAGCATCGGCTTCGGCGAGTGCCGCGCCATCGTCCTGCCCGCGCCGTCCCCATGAGCGGCCTCGTGCTCCACAGCTACTGGCGCTCCTCTGCCGCCTATCGCGTGCGTATCGCGCTGAACCTGAAGGGGCTGAACGCCGCTCAAATTCCTCATGACCTTCGCACCGAAGCCCAGCGAGCGCCGGATTACCTCGCGCTAAACCCGCAGGGGCTGGTCCCGGCGCTTCAGATCGGCGACACCGTCTTGATCCAGAGCCTCGCCATCCTGGAGTGGCTGGAGGAACGCCACCCCTCCCCTCCGCTTTTGCCCGGCGATCCGGACGCCCGCGCCGTCGTGCGCGCCATGGCGGCTGTGATCGGCTGCGACATCCACCCCCTGAACAACCTGCGTGTTCTGAACACCCTTCGCTCCGACCTGCAAGCCGCGCCGGCCCAAGTCCAGGCCTGGATCGCGCGCTGGATCACCGAAGGATTCCAAGGCTTGGAGACGCTCATCACGCGGTATGGCGCAGGCTTCGCCTTCGGCGGGCGGCCGACGCTCGCCGACTGCTATCTCGTTCCCCAGGCCTACTCCGCCGAGCGCTTCGGCGTGGACCTCGCCCCCTTCCCGCGCCTCCGGGAGGCGACCGAGCGCGCCCGGGCGCTCGAGGCCTTCAACGCCGCCCACCCCAGTCGCCAACCTGACGCGGACCCTGCGTGAGCGGGCCCGACCGGTGAGCTCCAACCCGCCTGGCCTGCGGTTCTGCAGCGCTCGACGACCGCCAGCCCGGTAACCGGCTCGACCGCCGGAAAGGTCTGAGGACTGGCATGCGGATCGGCATTGTAGGGGCAGGCGCGATCGGTAGCTGGCTGGGCGTTCACCTCGCGCGAAACGTCCACGAGGTCAGCGTTCTGGCGCGCGGTGCGACGCTGGATGCGCTGAGGCGTGACGGATGGCGGCTTCAGACGGGCGACGAAACCTTGCATGCGCAAGTTCGGGCCGCCGACCGCCCTGCCGATCTCGGAACCCAGGATGTCGTCCTGATCCCGCTGAAGGGGCCCGCGCTCACGGTCTCGCACCGGAAATCGGCGCCCTGGTCGGCCCCGACACGGTGGTCGTGCCGATGATGAACGGGGTCCCCTGGTGGTTCCTGCTCGGCGGTGCCGGAGAACTCGGCCCGACGGCGCTCCGGTCCGTAGACCCGGAGGGTCATATCGCCGCCGAACTGCCCTATGACCAGATCGTCGGCTCGGTAGTCCACGCCACCGTTGCGGTCCAAGCGCCGGGCGAGGTGATCCACAAGGCGGGCGACGGGCTCATCTTCGGGGAGCCTGCCGGAAATGACAGCCGCCGCCTCCAAGTCCTTAGCGACACATTCTCCGACGCCGGCTTCGCCGTGAAGCGCTCCGGCGCAATTCGCTATGACATCTGGTACAAGCTTTGGGGGAACATGACCATAAACCCGATCTCCGCGATTACGGGGGCGACCTCGGACCGGCTCTTGGACGATCCGCTTGTATCGGGGTTCGTGCTGCGAGTCATGGAGGAGGCCAAGACCATTGGCGCCCGCATCGGCTGCGAGATCGCCAAACGGGGCGAGGATCGCCAAGCCGTCACGCGCCAGCTCGGCGCTTTCAAGACGTCCATGCTACAGGACGCGGAGGCGACCCGTCCTCTAAAGATCGACACGCTCCTCTCCGCCCCCGCGAGATCGCCGGCCGGCTCGCGATAGGGACGCCTAACCTCGACGCTCTTACCGGGCTGACGCGGCTCTACGCCCTGACTCGCGTCTTGCACCCAAAGGCTTAGGCGGCAATTCTTTCGGCATCGGCACGTTTGACGGTACACCGGCGAGGCATGCGCACTCTCGGACGCAGCGGAAGGCCGTCCAGCGTGTAGGCGCCGGTGTGGCAGATGCAGGTTAATCTTCACCGGCACCTCGAAGGCTTTCGGACCTTCCAAATCCAGCTCTACGATCTCCAGCGGCTGTTTGGCCTCGAAGACGACGGCGGCGCGGGTCTTCATTGTTTTCCCCTGTGGCGGCCCGACGGGACTGGGTCACATTTGGCCACAGAGCAGCTTTAAGGAACAAAGGGTGCTGCAAGCCAGGAGCTTTCTGGCATCGCACGCGCGGGCAAAAAGGTATTTTGACTTTTCGAGCTTGTGTGATCACAGTGTTAACAAGCAGAGTGTTTTCAAGCGGCATGCCGAACGTCGGACAAAGAACTCCACGGCCTTCCAGCCTCGGGTGCAATCGGCGGCGGGCGTGGCTGGCGCAGGCCGCCCTCCTCCTGATCCTCAATGCGCCGCTTGCGGCCAGGGCGGCGGTGCTCTCGCCGATGGACCTCTTCAAGCTCAGCGAAGGAACCGAGCCGCAGATCAGGCCGCAGGGCGATGTCGTCGCCTACGTCCGAGTGACGAACGACATCATGACGGACGAGGGCCGCACCTCCATCTGGCTGGTGGACACCCGAACCGGGGCGCAGTCGCCGCTAAAGGGCCTGGAGAGCATCAGGCTCACGCGCGTCCCTAAGGAGGCCGCCGACGCGACGGCCGTCCAGCCGTCGCTGGCCGCGCCGGGCCTGATCAAGACCTCCCAGCCCCGCTGGTCGCCGTCAGGCGATCGGCTAGCCTTTGTCGCGCAACTCAACGGCAAGACCTTGGGGCTCTACGTCTACCAGCTCGACTCGGCGCGGGTGGCGCGGGTCGCGACGCTGGCGCGGCCTGCGTCAGCCCTGTCGTGGTCACGAGACGGCGAACACATCGCCTTCATCATGCACGACTCGGCTTCCCCGGAAACGCTCGGGAAACCGCTGGACAAGCCGTCGGGGGCGAACTGGGCGGATCCGCTCAATGTCACCACCCGCGTCATCTACCACAAGGACGGGCAAGGCGACCTCGAGCCCGGCAACGACCACGTGTTCGTGGTGGCCGCCGGTGGGGGGACGCAGCGGCGCCTGACCCAGGGTGCCTTCGACGACGCCGGGCCGATCTCGTGGGCGCCGGACGGCGCTTCGCTGGTCATCACCTCGCGCCGGGGTGCGGATTGGGAGCGGCAAGGCCTGAGGAGCGCGATCTACCGCATATCGCTCTCCGACGGCGCCTCGGTCCGGCTCAGCCCCGGGCTTGGCCCCGATGCGTCGGCCAGCGTCTCGCCGGACGGTAAGTCTATCGCCTTCAGCGGGTATGACGACAGTCAGCGCCGAAGGTTCGAGAACCGCCGCATCTACGTGGTGGCAAGCGAAGGGGGTGTCCCGCGCGCAGTTGACCACCTGGATCGTAGCCTCGACCACCCGCAGTGGAGCGCCGACGGGCGAAGCCTCTACGCCCTGTATGACGACCGTGGGACGACCAAGGTGGCGCAGCTCGATTTGAAGGGCGGCGTCCGGGACATGGCGGAGGGACTGGCCGACAGCGGGCTAGACCTGCCCTACACGGGCGGAGATTTCACTGTAGCCCAGGACGGCACGATCGCCTTTCCACAGGGCGCGTCGGATCACCCGCCAGACATCGCCATCACGCGAGGCGGTCGGACGCAGCGTCTTACCTTCCTCAACGACGCACTTCTCAGCGACATCAAACTTGGCAGGGTCACCCCGCTAGCCTTCCTGGCCTCTGAGAGATTGCCGGTCGATGCTTGGCTCGTCACGCCGCCGAATTTCGACCCTAGGCAGCGTTGGCCGATGATCCTGGAAATCCATGGCGGTCCCTTCCTGGACTATGGACCGCACTTCGCAACGGACATGCAACTCTACGCAGCGGCCGGCTATGTCGTTCTGTACGTCAATCCTCATGGCTCCACGTCGTATGGCGAGGCGTTCGCCAACGGCGTCGATCGTAACTTGTCGGGCGCAGACTACGACGACCTCATGGCTGCCGTGGATGCGGCGATCACAAAGGGCTTCATCAATCCCTCACGCCTCTTCGTAACGGGTGGCTCTTGGGGCGGCTTGATGACCGCGTGGATCGTCGGCCAAACTCACCGGTTTCGCGCCGCCGCAGCGCAACGCGCCGTAATCAACTGGACCAGCCTGGTGGTTACCTCAGATAGCGGCTTCAAGACCATCACCAACTGGTTTGGTAAGACGCCGTGGGCAGATCCCGTGGGCTACTGGAGCCTCTCGCCGCTCTCGCTGGTGGGGAACGTGACGACTCCCACGTTGGTCGTCGCCGGCGACAAGGATGTGCGGACGCCGTTGAGCGAGGGCGAGCAGTTCTACGGGGCACTACAGTTCAGGGGCGTCCCGACCGGACTGGTTCGGGTGCCAGGCGCCTTCCACGACCTCGCCGAACGCCCAAGTCATGCGGCGGAGAAGGCCCGGGCGATACTGGCTTGGTTCGCCCGCTATGATCATGCGCCGAACTGATCAGCCGAACCGAGCTACGACCCAGACCACCTCAGTGATCTGGTCGACCGCATTGGCGTAGCGGTGCGGCTTCGTAGCGTCGTAGCTGAAGCTGTCTCCCACCTTCAGGTGGAAGCGCCGACTATCGAGCCATAACGCCATCTCGCCGGTGACGACCATGCCCGTCTCGTGGCCCTCGTCGACGAAGTCGTCGTCCCCGGAACTCGCGCCCGGTTGGAACTCTGTGAGCAGCATCTCGACCTGCCCTCCAAGGTTCGGCGAGAGGAGGTAGTCGCTTATCCCGTTGCGGTAGCGCAGCCGGGGTCGGTTCTCCTGGCGCATCACCGCGCCGCGCTCCGCCTCCAAGGCCGTGTAGAACAGGAGGTGAAAGGGGATGGCGAGGGCGGTGGCGATGCGGGTCAGGTCCTGCACGTTCGCCCGCGATTTGCCGCGCTCCAACTGCGACAGGAAGCCGATGGAGCGGCCGGTCGCCTGCTGCAGCCGGTCCAGCGACACGCCCTTCTGGCGGCGCAGGTTGCGGATCTGCTCGCCTAGCCAGACGCCGTCCGGATCGGCGCCGGTCTCGGATGGAGGCTTGCGGGAGGTTGACAATCCCTGGTCCGTGAAAATAACGTGCATTTCTTCACCGCGATGAAGCGGCGACAAGGCTAAGTGTCCGATGTCCCACTCCGACCACCTCTTTGTCCATCGCGACGCCAAACCCGAGGTCGCCGTCGATGCGCTCTGGCCCGGCGTGGTGACGGGAGGCAACCCTCACACCGTGACAATGAACGGATATGAGTCCGCAGACGGAACCCTGCTGATGGGGACCTGGATGTCGACGCCGGGCGTTTGGCGTGTCCACTACCAGGACTGGGAATACTGCCACTTTCTCGAAGGCCGCTGCATCATCACCCCGGACGGCGGCCAGCCGATCGAGCTTCGCGCCGGCGATACGTTCGTGGTCGAGCCGGGCCTGAAGGGCACGTGGGAGGTCGTCGAGACTGTGCGCAAGTACTACGTGTTCCGCCTCTACGGCCAAGCCGAACGCGGCGCAGATCATGGCTGAGCGTTATGACGCGATCATTGTCGGCGGCGGCCACAACGGGCTGACATGCGCTGCCTACCTCGCTCGCGCCGGCAAGTCGGTGAAGGT
Source organism: uncultured Caulobacteraceae bacterium (assembly GCA_964246615.1). Lineage (GTDB taxonomy): Bacteria > Pseudomonadota > Alphaproteobacteria > Caulobacterales > Caulobacteraceae > CAHJWH01. Next base: position 8,628 of record CAXTRP010000029.1, read on the forward strand.
GCTGGAGGCGCGCGGCGTCGTGGGTGGCGCGGCCGTGACCGAGGAGTTCCATCCCGGCTTCCGCAACTCGTCCTGCTCCTACATGGTCAGCATGCTGCACCCGAAGATCCAGAAGGACCTGGAGCTGGCGCGGCACGGCCTGAGGATCGTCAGCCTCAAGCAGGAGCTCACCATTCCGCAGGAGGATGGTGGCTATCTGATGATAGGGCCCGACAAGGAGGCGCTCGTTCACCAGCTGGACGCGCTGGCACCCGGCGATGGCGAAGCCTACGAGCGCTTTGAGCATCTGCTCACCGAGGTCGCGGACGTGGTCCGCGGCCTGTCGCTAAAGACTCCGCCCAAGGTGAAGGGCGGGTGGAAGGACCTGCTCGCCACCGCCCTGCATGGCGCGCCGATGCGGCGCCTGTCACCTGACGCACGAGTGTTCTTCGCCCAACTGATGACCATGAGCGTTGGCGACATGCTCGACAGGTGGTTTCAGGGACAGGCGGTGAGGGGAGCGTTCGGCTTCCTTGGCAGCGTCGGCAACTTCCAGTCGCCTTACACGCCCGGCACGGCCTACGACCTTCTCCACCACGTCTTCGGCGAGGCGACTGGTGTAAAGGGAGCCTGGGGCCACGTCATCGGCGGCATGGGCGCGATCTCCGACGCCATCTGCTCGGACGCGGTGGAGCATGGCGCGGATGTGGAGACGAGCGCTCCCGTCACCCGGATCGTGATGGAGAACGGCCGCGCCGCGGGCGTCGAGATGCAGGACGGCCGCCGCTTCAAGGCGCGGGTGGTCGCGTCCAGCGCTCATCCGAAGATCCTGTATGAGAGGCTGCTTCAGGGTGTCTCCGTGCCCGCGGAGTTGACCCGGGACATCTCGGGCTATCGCTCCGGATCGGGCACGTTGCGGATCAACGTCGCGCTCTCCGAGCTGCCGGACCTGAAGTGCCTGCCGGGTTTGGACATGCAGACGCACCACCAGGGCAGCATTCTGATCTCGCCCTCGCTCGCCTACCTGCAGCGGGCCCATGACGACGCGCGCGCCTACGGCTATTCGCACAGACCCGCGATCGAGATGTGGATTTCGTCTACGCTGGATTCCACCCTAGCCCCGGCCGGCAAGCACGTCGCCAGCCTGTTCTGCCAGCACTTCAGCCCAAAGCTGCCGGACGGCCGCTCCTGGGATGACGTGAAGGAAGAGGCCGCCGACCGGGTAGTCGCTACCCTGACGGAGTTCGCCCCCAACTTCGCCAAGTCGATCGTCGCACGGCGGGTGCTCTCGCCGCTCGATCTCGAACGCGAGTATAACCTGATCTCGGGGGACATCTTCCATGGTGCACTGCACCTGGACCAGCTCTACTCGATGCGGCCCTCCCCTGAGGCACCGGGCTACCGGACGCCGGCGGCTGGCGTCTACATGTGCGGATCAGGGGTGCATCCGGGCGGCGGCGTGTCCGGCATCCCCGGCCACAATGCCTCCCGCGAGATCCTGAAGGATATGAAGGCGGCCGGCGCCCGCCGCTGAGGCGCCTGCCCTTCGCGCCGGGAAATCCATTAGAGCCCGGGTTCTGCGTCGGTCGTCTTCTCGGGCTCGGCCTCGCCGGCGCGCAGGGGGGCGTGAGCGTCGTTCAGCGCGTCGGCTAAGATCGCCGCCATGCGGTCGATCTCCTCATGGGTGATCACGTAGGTCGGGCACATCACGATCGTGTCGCGTACGGCGCGCACCATCAGCCCCCGCGCGATGCAGCCGTCGCGCACCAGCGGCCCTGCGGTGTTCTGCGGCTCGAAGCGGAGGTTGGAGCCCGTCTGCCGCACGATCTCCACCGCGCCCAGCAGCCCCAGGGTGCGTACCTCGCCGACCAGCGGGTGGGAGGCCAGGCGCGCGAGCGCGCGGGCGAAGTAGGGCGCGAGGTCGTTGCGAACCCGCTCGACAAGCTGCTCCCGTTCCATAATCTCCACGTTGCGCAGCGCCACGGCGGCCGCGACCGGATGGCCGGAATAGGTGTAGCCGTGGGCGAAGTCGTCGTCGGTGGTGCGTAGCACATCGACGATGGAACGGCTGACTGCGGTCGCCGAGATCGGGATGTAGCCGGACGACAGTCCCTTGGCCATGGAGACGATGTCCGGCGTGATCCCGTAGTGCTGGAAACCGAACCATTGGCCCAGCCGCCCGAACCCGCAGATCACCTCGTCGGATACGAGGAGGATACCGTATCTGCGGCAGATCTGCTCCACGCGCGTCCAGTAACCTTCTGGCGGGATGATCACGCCGCCAGCCCCCTGCACCGGCTCTCCGATAAAGGCGGCGACCTTCTCCGGCCCCACCGCCAGGATACGCTCCTCTATGGCGTCCGCCGCGCGCCGGGCGAAGACGGTTGGATCCTCGCCGAACGCCTCGCCGAAAAGATAGGGCTGTATGACGTGCTCGACGCCCGGGATGGGCAGGCCGCCCTGCACGTGCATGTGGCTCATGCCGCCCAGGCTCGCCGCCGCCACGGTCGATCCGTGGTAGGCGTTCTCGCGCGAGATGAAGACCTTGCGTTCCGGCTGGCCCACCAGGTCCCAGTAGGTGCGGACCAGACGGAAGACCGTGTCGTTGGACTCCGACCCGCTGTTGTTGAAGAAGATGTGCTGCAGCTCGCCCCCGAGAAGGCCCGCCAGCTTGGCCGCGAGTTCGATCGCCGGCGGCGTCGCGGTGCGGAAGAAGGTGTTATAGAAGGGTAGCTCCAGCATCTGCTGGCGCGCGACATCCGCCAGTTCCTCACGCCCGTAGCCTACGTCTACGCACCAGAGCCCGGCCATGCCGTCCAGGATGGCGAAACCATCCCCGTCGTAGATCCATGACCCGCTCGCGCGGGTGATGATGCGGCTGCCGCCCATCTCCTGCTGCAGCTTGTAAGAGGAGAATGCTGGAAGGTGGTGTGCGAGGTCGAGGCGGCGCAGCTCGGCGATGTCGTGGTTGCGGCTCATGCGATATCTTCCTTCACGCACCAGGGCGCGATGTCGCCCCGCAGCGCCCGGCCGAACAGGCCGAACAACCTGATCGACGCATCGTCGCCGTCGGCCTGCCATTCCGGGTGCCACTGCACGGCGAGGATGGGCGCGCCGTTCACGGTGGCGGACACGGCCTCCACCACGCCGTCCGGCGCGGCCGCCTCCACGGTGAGCCCGGCGCCGAGGCGCGACACGCCTTGGAAATGCACGGAGTTGACGGTCAGCCGCTCCCGCCCGAGCGCGGGCGCCAGCAGCCCATCGGGATTGAGCGTCACCTCGTGGCGGTGCTCGAACAGCACGGCCAGCGGCGGCACCCCCGGCGCGTGATGGGACAACGCGCGCCCTTCAGCCCCCATGTCCCTCGCCAGCGAGCCGCCGAACGCGACGTTCACTTCCTGGAAGCCGCGGCATACCCCGAAAACCGGGCGCCCGCGCCCGATCATCGCCTCTATCAGCGCCAAGCTCATGGCGTCGCGGCCGGCGTCGAAAGGCCCCTCGCCTTGCGCCTCATCCCCGTAGCGGGCCGGCGCGATGTTGGACGGGCTGCCGGTCAGGTAGAGGCCGTCCAGCCGGTCGGCGATCTCGGCGGCGGACATCAGGTCGGGCCGCGCGGGGACCAGGAGCGCCGCGCAGTCCGCATGGCGCATGCACGCCTCCAAGTAACGATTGGTGACCGACTGGGCGACCGCCTCGCCCAGCTGGCGCGAACAGGCAACGACGCCGACGAGGGGGCGGCGATCGGTCATCGAACCATCGTCCGCCTCGACCGGGGCGCAACCCTGAGAGCAGAGACGAGCCTGGACATGCCGCGTGCGATCCTCAGGCGCCCTGGAGATACCAGTCGTAGTCGAGCGCGCCCACCACGACGTTGAAACGCTCGTACTCGGTCCGCTTCACGGCCACGAAGAGGTCGACAAAGGCGTCCCCAAGGTAGGTGCGCATGATCGTAGAGTCGTCGAACCGGTTGATTGCGGCCATCCAATCCACCGGGTTGCGCATCCGGCTAGCGAGCGAGGCGGCGTAGCCGTCGCCGGCGGTCGGCTCGCCCGGGTCAAGCCCCTGCGTCAGGCCGTGGTGCGCACCGGCCAGCACGGCTGCGAGCGCGAGATAGGGGTTGGCGTCGGCGCCTGCGACCCGGTGCTCCACCCGTCGCGAGGCCGCGGAACCTGCAGGGATGCGCAGCGCCACCGTTCGGTTGTTGACGCCCCAGTTCGGCGCGACGGGTGCATAGCTGCGAGCCACGTAGCGGCGATAGCTGTTGGCGTTGGGAGCGAAGATGGCCATGGCGTCGGACATGGTCGCGGTCATCCCGCCGATGGCTTGGCGGAGCGGTGGCGCGCCTACGGGGTCGTCGGACGCGAAGACGTTGCGGCCCTCCCGATCCATCATCGACATGTGGATGTGTAGCCCCGAGCCGTTCAGCTCGGCCCACGGCTTAGCCATGAAGGTCGCTTCGCACCCGATGTTCCGCGCCGCCCCTTTGCAGAGTCGCTTATAGGCCAGCGCGTCGTCTGCAGCCCTGAGCGCGTCGCTCTGGTGATGCAGGGTCAGCTCCAGCTGGCCTGGCGAGGCCTCCGCGCTGACGCCTTCCACCGGCAGGCCCTGGAGGTCGGACGCCCGCCACACGGCCCTGAGGAAGTCGCTCGCGTCCTCCGTCTCCGGCAGCCCGCCAACCTCGCTGCCGTATGGCGTCCTTCCGGTCGAGCGGGAGCGGCGCACCCGGGCGAGGCCGTCCCGTGTGCGCCGCGCCTCGACCCGGGAGAACTCCAGCTCACACGCCACCGTGGGCAGGAAGCCGTCGGCTTCGAGCCGCTGCAGAACGCGTTTAAGCACGGTGCGCGGGTCGTAGGGGCTCGGCTCGCCCTCCAGGGTGTGCAGCGAACACATGACCTGGGCCACGTCCTCGCCGAGCCAAGGCGCAAGCACCAGCCGGCCGGGAACGGGGATGAGCAGGCTATCCGGATCGCCGCGCTCCCAGACCAGCCCGCCAGCCTCGCAATCCGCGCCCAGGATGTCCATGCTGGCCATGGAGCCGGGCAGCAGCGCCGAGCCGGAGTAGAGCTTGTCCAGTTCCGAGCGCCTCAACCGCTTGCCACGAGGCACTCCGCTCAGCGCCGTGAAGAACACCTCGAAAAACTCGACCTTTGGGTGTGCGGCGAGGAACGCCTGAGCCTCGTCGGATGGCGCATGGAATCCGCTCACCGCCCGGTCCTCAGCAGACACAAAGCCATCATCTCCATCAACACATCTGTGATCACAACCCTAGAATTGCCCTTATGTAGCCGTCAAGTCGGATCGGTCGTGCTGCGGCGCCGCGTCGGCAAGTTGCGAACGCACGTCCATGGATGATGATGTCAGGCCACATGAACCGCCTTGGTCGCCATGTAGGCCATCAGACCTTCCGGACCGTCCTCCGAGCCGAACCCCGACTCCCGCACGCCGCCGAACGGCGCGTCGGGCCAGGTCGTGCGGACCTGATTGATCATTACCATGCCCGCTCCGGCCGTGTCCCCTAACAGCATCTGGCGACGCCCATTCTCCGTAAAGCAGTAGGCGGCCAAGCCGTACGGGAGGCGGTTGGCCTCTTTGACGGCCTCCTCCAGCGTCGCGAAGGGGCTCAGCAAAGCGACGGGCCCAAATGGCTCATCGTTCATCGCACTCACGGCCCTCGGCACGTCGGCGAGAACGGTCGGCGAGAAGAAGTATCCCGCCCCGTCGCGGTTCTCGCCACCAGCCAGGAGGGCTGCCGCCTCGCGCAGCACCGCGCCCCGCGCCTCCGGGGCGACCGTCCGCCATTGGCTGAACCCGCGTTCGGCAGCCTCCAGAGCGCGGTCGAGGTCGGCGGCGGCGACTAGCGAGAGGTCGGCGAGAAACGCACCCGTGGCGGGGTTGAGCACGGGCTGCGTGTCCCGTCCGCCGCCCGACAGCCATTCGCCGCCTATGAAGAGGCCGGGCTGGTCAGGATATGTCATCGGCGCCGCCTCCTTGCGCGGGTGGGATCGATCGCCATCCACAGGGGTGATCCGCGGCACCCGCCAGCGGCGGGCTCGCGATTGGTGAGATCATGCGTTCGCCATCGATTACGATCGGACTGGCGATCCCTGGGATGCCTTCGGGCCTGATCGCCATCCCGCGGGCGACCACGTGCGCATCCTTGAAAGCCTCGTCGACGCTGTAGACGGGGCCGGCTGGCACGCCGGCGGCCTCCAGCGCCTCCGCGAGCGCCTGCCGGGTCCATACGGCCAAGGCGCGCTCCAGATGACCAGCCAGCTGCGAGCGGTTCTTCACCCGCGCGGGGTTGGTGGCGAAGCACGCGTCCTGCGCCAAGGGCAAGTCCAGTACTCTGCAGAGGCTTGCGAATTGCCGGTCGTTGCCGACCGCGATGATCAGGTCTCCGTCCAGGGTCGGAAAGGTTCGGTAGGGTGCGAGGTTGGGATGGTCGTTGCCCATGCGTGTGGGCGCCGTACCCGACGCCATCCAGTTGAGCCCCTGGTTCGCCAGCACCGCGACCTGCGTGTCGAGGAGGGACATGTCGATGTGGGCGCCTTGGCCCGTGGCGTCCCGTCGGCGCAGGGCCGCCAGGATCGCCACTGCTGAGTAGACGCCTGTGACGATATCGGCGCACGCGACGCCGGCCTTCTGGGGTGGCCGTCCGGTTCGCCGTTCAGCGACATGAACCCGCCCATGCCCTGGATGACGAAGTCGTAGCCGGCTCTTGTCGCGTAGGGTCCCGTCTGGCCGAAGCCGGTAATCGAGCAGTAGACGAGACGGGGATGGCAGGCGGCGAGGCTCGCAT